>DQVZ01000149.1 GCA_015661465.1 Aquifex aeolicus | reverse complement strand
GTTAGGATTTTCCTTAGAGGAACAGGCAACACTGATTGCGAAAGCTTTACAGATGATAGGTCTCAAAGAATTTGCCCCCTTTGTATTTGTTTTAGGTCACGGTAGTAAATCTGATAATAATCCATACGAATCTGCCCTTGATTGCGGAGCTTGTGGGGGTGCTTCTGGCCTTTACAACGCGATAATTTTTACCCGTATGGCTAATAATCCACAGGTTAGAAAACTCATTAAGGAACGATTCGGAATAGAAATTCCGGAAAATACTTACTTTATTCCGGGTCTCCATAATACTACCACCGATGAGATTTACCTTTACGAAACCCAAAGGCTACCCGAAGATGTAAGAGAAAGATTAGAAGAGATCAAAGAGGATTTTGAGAGAGCAAGTATACTAACAGCCGTAGAGAGATACAAGGAACTTTTTGAAGAACAAACAGCAGAAGGTGAACTGAGGAAAATATACAAAGTCTTAGAAAACGCCTACGATTGGTCCCAGGTAAGACCGGAATGGGGACTTTCTGGAAATTACGCATTTATTATAGGAAGAAGAGAACTTACAAAGCATTTAAATCTCGAAGGAAAGGTATTCCTTCATTCCTATGACTATAGAATAGATAAAAAGGGTTTCCTTCTCGAGAATATACTCTCAGGTCCTATGGTAGTAGGACAATGGATTAATATGGAACATTACTTTTCAACTACCGATAATGATGTGTACGGTAGCGGAAGTAAGGTTTATCACAACGTAGTAGGAAGGTTCGGTGTTGTTAGCGGAAACTTCAGTGATCTAAGAACAGGGCTTCCTACACAAACGGTAATGAAGGGAACAAAACCCCATCATATTCCTGCAAGATTAATAGTTATTCTTGAAGCTCCCTTTGAGTTCGGAAGAAATACGGTTGAAAGAGTTTACATAGTTAGGGAGCTTATTAAAAATCGTTGGATTAATTTTATTATATTTGACCCGGAAAGAAGGAAATTTTACCGGTACTACGAAGGTAAATGGAGAGAATTCAAGCCGGAGGTAAGTTATGAAGAAGCTTAATCTTTACGATATGAAAAAGGTTGAAATTATCGTCCGTGGAGAGGATTTAGATTTCGTTATTGAGCTTTTGGAAAAAGCTGGAGTGAAAGGCTATACAATCATCCATAACCTTTCGGGAAAGGGAAGCCACGGTTTTCACGAAGGACATTTACTTTTTAATGAGGAAGATGTTCTGGTAATGATAATTTCGGTAATGCCGGAAGAACAGGTAGAAGCTATCCTCGAAGGGCTTACTCCTTTTCTGAATAAACATTCGGGAGTTGTTTTTGTCTCGGATGTAAAGGTAAGCCGTCTAGAGAAATTTAAAGGCAAGTAATGTTAAAATCTTTTCTCATGGATTACGCTTTCTTCGAGGGGAAGATTGTTCCAGTTGAGGAAGCAAAGATAAGCATAATGACAAATTCCTTCCACTATGGTACAGCAGTTTTTGAAGGAATAAGAGCTTACTGGAATGAAGAAGAAGAGGAGTTATATCTGCTTTTTGCAGAAGCCCACTATCGGAGGTTAATAGAGAATGCCCGCTGTATTTTTATGGAGATTCCCTATACAGTGGACCAATTAATAGAATATACAAAGGAAATATTGATTAAATCTGAGATAAAAGAGGATGTTTACATAAGACCTATTGCCTATTTTAAAGATTTAAAACTCACACCTAAGTTGATAGGCTATACACCCGAGGTGGCCATTTACCTTTACAGATTCGGAAGGTATCTCAATACTTCTAAAGGTATAAGGGCTAAAGTATCTTCCTGGAGAAGAAATGACGACAACTCCATTCCTTCAAGGTGGAAAGTAGCCGGAGCGTATGTGAACAGTGCCCTTGCCAAAACCGAGGCTTTAATGGCAGGATACGATGAAGCGATACTTTTAAACTCTCACGGATACGTAGCCGAAGGCTCCGGAGAAAATATCTTTATCATCAAGAACGGCAAGGCAATAACTCCTTCCCTGAATGAGAACATTCTTGAAGGAATTACAAGAAATGCTGTTATTACTTTACTCAAGAAAGAATTAGTTGTCGATGTCGAAGAAAGACCCATAGCGAGAAGTGAACTCTACACAGCTGATGAAGTATTCCTTACTGGAACAGCAGCTGAAATCACACCCATAGTAGAAATCGATAACAGAAAAATAGGAAACGGAGAAATAGGTGAAATTACAAAGCAGCTGCAGGACATTTACTTTAGAGCAGTAAGGGGTAAAATTCCCAGGTATAAGAATTGGTTGACACCTGTGTATGATAAGTGAAAGGATAAAGGAAATTCAAAGATTATGTGAAGAAATATGTTGGCAAAATAGACTAAGCGGCTCGGAAGGGAATAAAAGAGTCAGAAGATTTATAAAAAAGTATTTAAAAGATAAGGGTTTTAAGGTTTTCACGGAAAAATTTGAAGTTTCTAAAACTTTTCCCGTTTCGGCAGCCATAAAAGCAAATGGGGAAGAATTTCCTGCAATACCTCTTATAGGGAGTTTATGGGGTGAGGTATCGGGGGAATTAAAGATAGTAAAGGATTTAAGCAAAGAGGAAGACCTCAGAGGAAAAATAGTAGCAATGCCTATAGGTGGGCTAAGGGATTCAGAGAAGGCAAGAAGGCTAAGGGATAAAAAAGCAGCCGCTTTGATTACTTTTCTCGAAGAACTCAGTGTTTCTTTTTCGGGAAATATAGGGGATGTAAAATTTTTTGCGGTAAACACTACAAAAGAAGTAGTAAAAAAACTTGAAGGTAAAAAAGTAATTCTCAATGTCAGAACTTACAAGAAAACCGTACGTGGAGAGAATTTATTTATAGAGTTCGGAAGGGGTCCCATAGTCTACTTGGTTGCCCATTATGATACAAAACCTTTTGTCTACGGAGCCATAGACAACGGCCTTTCTGTTGCTATGCTTCTCGTTTTAGCGAAAGACCTATCTTCTTATGAAGAACTTCCCTTTCGTATAAGAATTCTATTTACAGATTGTGAAGAATTAGGTCTTGAGGGAAGCTATCATCATGTATTACATCTGAAGAATACGCTTTATGTTATAAACCTTGACTCCATAGGTTGGAAAAATCCCTCCGTTATTTACAAAGACTGTAAAGGGTATAACGGGAAGCTAATAAACGAAAAGTTTTTTAAACATTTAAATGACCTTAAAGTCGATATACCTTTTGTAGAAAGTAAAACGGGTATGAGTGACCATATTCCCTTCAAAGAAAAAGGAGTGGAAGCTCTATTTCTATCTTCTAATCCTTTTACTCTCCGTCATACCGAGCTGGATGATTACCACGCAATAGATTGGGAAGTAGTAAAGCTATGGTACGAGGTTGTAGCACACTTTATAAGAAGAATCCATAGACTTTAAACTTAAAGTAATGGGAGAAAGGAGACTTGTTATATGGGGAAGAAACCCTATAATGGAAGCTCTGAAGGCGGGAAGAGGTTTTGAGAAAATTTTTATAGCTCATGATAGTAAACCTCCTAAGAAACTCCTTGAATTAGCTCAAAAAAGAGGCATAAAAGTTCAAAAAGTTCCAAGAAAACGTATAGAAGATTTAGCCGGGACGAAAAAAACACAAGGTGTAGTTGCCATTCTTAGCCCTATTGAATACGTTAAACCTGAGGAACTTTTCAAGGAAACTATAGAGAATAAATCTTTCTTTATAGTCATTGACCACATTACCGACCCCCAGAATGTAGGTAATCTACTCAGAACCTGTGAGGTTCTCGGAGGTATAGGAGCTTTAGTTCCCAAAGATAGAACTTCTCCTATAAATGAAACGGTAGTTAAAGCATCAAGCGGTGCAGTTTTTTATTTAAAAATATCCAAAGTAGCAAGCCTTTCTAAGGCTTTAAGAGACTTCAAAAAAATGGGTGGTTGGGTTTACGCAGTGGAAAAAGGAGGGAAAGATATAAGAAAGGTTGAAGTTCCTCTTCCGGTAGCTCTGGTTTTAGGTTCCGAAGATAAAGGTATTTCGAAAAGTGTTATCGATATATGTGATGAAATAATAACTATACCTATGAAAGGTAGAGTGAGCTCACTGAACGTGAGCTCAGCGGGAGCAATAGCGATATGGGAAGTGGTAAAAAGATTGCTTTAAGATAACTCTAACATTCTCTGTATTGGTCTTTTGGCCCTTTCGATAATATCTTCCGGAAGTATAACCTCATTTATTTCATTTTTTAGAGTTTCGTAAACCTTCGGCAGAGTTATTCCTTTCATGGTACAACAGTAAACGGTTCCGCAGTAATTCATGCCCTGGGGAAAGATATACTCCTTATTTGGATTGATTTTTTGAAGTGTGTGTTTCAGTCCTACCTCGGTAATTATTATTACCCTATTTGCATCTACGCTTGTTGCGTACTTGATAATTTGTGAAGTTGAACCTACAAAGTCGGCAAGCTCTATTACTTTAGGATGGCACTCCGGATGAACCGCTACTTTTGCATCCGGATACTGTTCTTTTAGCTTTAAAAGTTCCTTATAGGTAAACTCAAAATGGGGAGGACAGAAACCTTTCCATATTATAAATTCTTTGTCGGGAACTTGTTTTGCTATCCAACTGCCGAGGGCTTGGTCGGGTAGAAAAACTATTTTCTTCGCGTCAAGCTTCTTAATAATCTTAGGTGCGTTTGCGGAAGTGACGCATATATCAACCTCTGCCTTTACCTCTGCTGTTGTATTTATGTAGGCAACAAACTCTGCATCAGGATGTTTTTCTCTTAACTTTCTCACTTGTTCAGCGTTTATCATGTCTGCCATAGGGCATCCGCTTTCCGGGTTAGGATGTAAAACTTTCTTAGTAGGATTTACAATTTTTGCGGTTTCACACATAAATCTAACACCGCAGAAAACAATAATGTCTGCATCGGTTTGAGAAGCTTTTCTGGCAAGTTCCAAGGAATCACCGACAAAATTAGCTATATCCTGAACTTCGGGTCTCTGATAATAGTGGGCAAGGATAACAGCGTTTTTTTTCTCTGCCAATTTTCTTACTTCTTCCTGAAGCTCCTTGATTTCCTCTTTGGAAAGCTCCTTTTCCTGGGTAAGGACGAGCTCGGCCATTGCTCACCTCCGTTAAAATTTTATTAATTAGACTATCTATACCTTTTGTCCACCGACAAAGCTCATTGTAATTTTCAAAACAAGTAACAAAAGCATTTTAAAACCTTGTTATAATAACCAAATTATGGAAAAGAACTGGAACGTAGGAACAAAGTACTTAAACGATAAAACGAAACTGATTGTTGTGGGTATTACTGGGAGAGAAGCTTCCCAAGTTGTCGCGGAAAGTGAAGCTCTTTATCCAGGATTTATTAAAGTAGGAGTTACTCCTGGTAAAGGTGGAACAGAAGTTGCAGGTGTACCTGTTTTCAATACTGTAAAGGAAGCACTTTCTTCTCCGGAAGGAAAAGATGTGAATACAGGATTAGTTTACGTTCCTCCTGCATCTGTAAAAGATGCCGTAATAGAACTTATCGATGCAGGAATAAAACTTATTTACATAGTTACAGAGCATGTTCCAATAAGAGATACGGTCTATTTCTACCACTATGCGAAGGAAAGGGGGGTTACCATTGTAGGGCCTACATCTCTGGGATGTATAGTTCCCAGAATTCCCGCAAGGATTGGAGCTATTGGAGGTAAAAATCCGTCTATAGCCTACGCGGATGGAGGTCTTGTAATTCTTTCCAAATCTGGAGGACTTACAACTACTACAGCTGAGATGTTCAAGAGAAGGGGATGGGGAGTTTACATGGCTTTAGCGCTGGGAGGAGATGTAATTGCTTGTACTACTTTTGCAGATGTTTTAGAGGAAATAGCAGACGACCCAAATGTAAAAGGTGTGATAATCCAAGGAGAAGTAGGAGGAACTTACGAAGAACAAGCTGCAGAAACCATACTTAGACTTTATAAGGAAGGTAGATGGAATAAACCGGTTGCTGCTTTTGTTGCAGGTAAATTCCAAGAAAAGATGGAGGGTGTATCCTTCGGACACGCAGGAGCTATAGTTGAAAGAGGAAAGGGTAAAGCTACGGATAAGATAAGAATGTTTAACGAAGTAGGAAAAGAAACTGGTTTGGTCAAAGTAGCCGAGTTTTACCACGACCTTGTCAAATGCATAGAAGAACTCGGTGTTCCCAGAGACTTTGAAGATTCTACTCCCGGCGGAAAAGTTGACCCGCTGTACAGAACCATTGACCCGGAAACTTGTGAGTTTAAACCCCAAGATTAATACACAATTTCTTCCCTTTCCTCCATACAGTTTTTCCCTTTCCTAAATAAACCTTTCCTCCTTTTTCGAGTAACCTTCTTACCAGCTCGACCTTTTCAAAATCTTTCTCCTCTATAAAATCTCTTATCACACGTCTTTGAATAGCTAAGGGTTGGTTTTTTAAAAGTTCCACTTCCAAACAATTTCCAATCCTAACCCTTTGAAAGACTGTTTGAGAAAAGTTCTCCAAAAATTCATTCTCCGCCCTTAAGATTTTTATCATTTTTAAAAAGCTTTCTTCTAAGTTTTTATTTATTTTTTTCATCTCGGGAACTACTCTATGTCTTATCCTGTTTCTGGCTATATTTACGTCATAGTTGGTAATATCTTCAACCCATTTCAATTTCTTAAAAATAGCATACTCCTTTATTTCTTCTTTTTTCACATAATAAAAAGGTCTTCTTAAATCCTTTTCCCTGGGAAGAAAACCTATTAAACCATCGAGTCCTGTTCCGCGGGAAAGGAAAAGCAATGTAGTTTCTACCAAGTCGTTCAGATGGTGAGCTGTGATTATACAGTCAAACCCTTCAGTATTTTTGATTTCTCTCAAAAATCTGTACCTGAGAATTCTACCTGCCTCTTCCAGATTAAGTTTTCTTTCATTAGCATATTCCATTACATTTTTTCTTTCTATAAAAATCTTCAATTCCCTCTCTTTTGCAAAATCCAGAGCAAATTTTTCATCTCTATAGGATTCCCCTCTTATCATATGATTGAAATGGGCAAGAGCTAACTCCCTAAATCCAAAATAATTTTTAAGTTTCATTAAAACATCCACTAAAACTACCGAATCTATCCCTCCTGAAAAAGCTATTAGAATCTTT
>DQVZ01000088.1 GCA_015661465.1 Aquifex aeolicus | reverse complement strand
TCAACGGGTAAAATTCTCAGGGAAATTTTAGGAACTTTAGCTACTCTCTCTATAAAAACGTACTTATAAACAGGTATCTTTAGAATCTGACCTATGTAAATTCTGTCACTCCTTAACCTGTTAATCCTTCTTATTTCCTTTACGCTTGTTCTGAATTTTCTGGCGATTTTTATTAAAGTGTCTCCTCTCCTTACTTTATACCTTAGATAAACCTTTCTTTTAACTTTTTCAAGTATCACTCTTTTACCGGATATATACCTACTCGCAGGTTTTCCTCTATCACTTTTATAAATCCTTGCCGCCCTTACGGGAATTTTTAATTTTTGTCCAACGTAGAGCTTATCGCTTTTGAGATTATTAATCCTCCTTAAGTCTTTAAGACTTACCTTAAATCTCTTTGCGATTTTTATTAAAGTATCTCCCCTTTTAACGCGGTAGATTATAAAGCTTTTCCCTTTTGATTTTCTTAGTTCGCTTTTTGCAATCTGTTTTTCTCCCTTTGATACTATTGGTATCTTTAAAGTTTGCCCTACGTAAATTCTACTACTTTTAAGTCGATTCATTTTCTTTATATCTGAAACTTTTACTCCAAACTTTTTGGCAATTTTTATTAAACTATCCCCCTTTTTTACTTTATAAACTATAAATTTTCTTTGCACTCTATTTTTCCTTTTTTTCAATTTGCTTATACAAATCTTCTGACCCGGTTTAATAAACTTTTTTTTCTTGAGGTAGGGATTTAGCTTGTAAAGCTCCTTTAGACTGATTTTATATTTTTTAGCTATTTTCCATAGACTATCTCCACTTTTTACTATATGGTATGCGCTACACTCTGCAGCGTAGACAAAGGTAATAATACTAAATATACTTAATATCAAAACCATAAATAGGTTCATCGGAATGCTCCTTTATTATCTCAGCTTTATCTACTCTCGCTGCAGGAGGTCCCTTTAATATATCTTTTACAAAGTATCCTATCAGTTCATCATCTCCTTCAACGAGGATTTCCACCCTTCCGTCGGGTAAGTTCCTTACCCATCCGTTCAAACCGTAACTATCTGCAATTCTCTTTGTATAAGCTCGGAAACCTACTCCCTGCACTAACCCCTCAACAAAAATTCTCAATCTCATGTTTAAATATAATACATGGAGAAATTAAACAATTTTTATTTCTTCTTCACAAAAAATGTAAAATGAGAAACCAAAAGTGAGTGAACTAAGTATTAGTTTAGTTTTATAACCTATTCGCTTTCTATGACTATTTCGTCACAATCTTCCTTCTCTATGATTAATTGGCAAGTAAGTCTCTGGTCTTCATCCACTGCACCTACTCTCCATAGTGTATCTTCTTCATCAGCTGAAGGTTCATTTAAACATTCCATTCCTTTTATAATCCTTGCTACACATACACCACACTGTCCATCCGTACAACCGAATTCTATCCCTGCTTTTTCAATTTCATGACTCAATTCTCCGAATTTCACACCCTTTGGAATATCAAATTCCTTTCCATTAATTATTACTTTCATAGTGAAAAAATATTCTACTTCTTTATAAGTAATAATCACTGATTTCAGCTATATCTCTTTCCTATTGATATGTCAGGCATATAATATACCTTTTAGGAGGTATGAGTTTGACCAAGACAAGAAGGGTTTCCGAAATAGCAAGGGAACTCGGAGTAAAATCCAAGGACATTACGGATTTCTTAAATGAGTATTACCCAAGGACTGATGGGAAAAAGTGGAGAGCTTCCCATGGTCTTGATGAACACGCATTAACTTTAATATACGATGCTTTTGGTAAACCCAAGGAAGATAAAGAAGAAGTTAAAAATGAAATTGTCGAGGAAATAGCTGAAGAAAAACCCTTAGAGGAAAAATTGGAAAAGGTTGAAGAAGTTATAGTTGAACAAAGTGAAGAAGTTAAAGAGGAAAAGGAAGAAAAACAACCTCAGAAAAGTGCTGAAGAACTCATAAGGGAAATTCTTGAAAGGAAGGAAAGGGAAAAAAGGGAAAGACTTGGCAAAAAAGAGGAAAAACCAAGAGTAGAAGTAAGGGAACTAAGAAGAGAGGAAGTTAAGCCTCAAAAGGAAGAGAAGGAAGAAGAAAAACCTAAAGTAAGGATGTCCAAACAAGAAAGGGAAATCCTGAGAAAACTTGAGCATAAAGTAGAAAAGGAAAAGAAAAAACAAGAAAAGAAAGAAAAGGAAAAGAAAAGGAAGAAAGAGGAAGAAATAAAAATAATCCAGATACCCGAGATAATCACAGTAAGAGAACTCGCTGAACTCCTGGATGTACCTGCAAATAAAGTTATAGCTGAACTTATGAAAAGAGGAGTTCTTGCAACTATAAACCAGCCTGTTCTACCGGAAGTTGCCGTAGAAGTTGCAGAATCCTTCGGATACCTTGCGGAAGTAAAGAAGGAGGAAATCGAAGAAGAAATTATAGAAGAGCAAGAGGAAGTTAGAGAAGAAGAATTAGAACCCAGGCCTCCTATAGTGGTGGTAATGGGTCACGTAGACCATGGTAAAACTACATTGCTCGACAGAATAAGAAATACAAACGTTGCCGAAAGGGAAAAAGGAGGAATAACTCAACATATTGGTGCTTCACAAGTAGTACTACCCGATGGTAGAAAGATAACTTTCCTCGATACTCCCGGACACGAAGCGTTCACAACCCTAAGAGCCAGAGGAGCAAAGGTAACAGATATAGCAATCCTCGTTGTTGCTGCAGACGATGGTGTTATGCCTCAAACCATAGAAGCTATAAACCACGCTAAGGCCTTTGATGTTCCGATAATTGTTGCCGTAAATAAAATCGATAAACCAAACGCTGACCCTATGAAAGTTAGACGGGAGCTCTCAGAACATGGGCTGATTCCCGAAGAGTGGGGAGGAGATACCGTATTCGTAGATATATCCGCTAAAACCGGGCAAAATGTAGACCAACTGCTCGAAATGGTATTACTTCTCGCTGATATACTTGAGCTGAAAGCTAATCCCAATAAGAAAGCAAGGGGAACAATCATAGAATCGAAACTGGATAGAAAGAGAGGTCCGGTAGCTACAGTTATAGTAGAAGACGGGACTCTCAAAATAGGTGACCATTTTGTTGCCGGAACAACCTACGGAAGAGTAAGAGCAATGTTTGATGACAAAGGAAGACAAATAAAGGAAGCACCTCCCTCTACTCCTGTAGAAGTTCTCGGTTTTGAAGAACTACCTGAGGCAGGGGATGAATTAGTAGTAGTAGAAGATGAAAAGACCGCCAGGGAAATCGCTGAAAAGAAAAAGGAAAAGAGGGAAAGGGAAGAAAAACTTCAAACTATAAGATTAGAAGATATCTACAAGAAAATACAATCGGGAGAAACTAAAGAATTAAGGATAGTCCTTAAGGTTGATACTATGGGATCTCTAGAGGCCCTAAAGAAATCTCTCGAAGAGCTTTCCAATGAAAAAGTTCAGGTAAAGATAATTCACGGTGCTGTGGGAGGAATTACCGAAAACGATATTATGCTGGCAAAAGCTTCAGGAGCAATAGTCATAGGCTTTAATACAAGACCAGACCCTAAAGCTAGGGAACTCATGGAAAAGGAAAAAGTTGACGTAAAACTTTACGGAATAATCTACGAAGCTATAGAGGATGTAAAAAAGGCCCTTGTAGGTCTCCTTGAGCCTATAAAGAAAGAAGAAATTCTCGGTATGGCAGAAGTAAGGGCTACTTTCAAGATAAAGAAAGTCGGTACTGTAGCAGGATGTTATGTATTAAATGGAAAGTTGGTAAGGGGAGCTAAAGCAAGACTAATAAGACAAGGAGTTGTCATATACGACGGTGAAATAGAAAGCTTAAAGAGATTTAAAGACGATGTGCAAGAGGTAAGTGCAGGATATGAGTGTGGAGTTAAATTAAAAGATTACAACGACGTAAAAGTAGGTGACCAGATAGAATGCTACGAGATAAAGTACGAAAAACCAACACTCTGATAGCTATAAATGAAATTTATGAAAGTATTCAAGGGGAAGGGCTCCTTGTGGGGCTTCCCTCCATATTTATTAGACTACAAGGTTGTAATCTAAGGTGTCCCTGGTGCGACCAACCTGAAGCCCTTTCCTTTAAGAAAAACACCAGGAAATTATCAGATTTGATGAAAGAGTTCGCTTCTTTTTCTGCAAAACACGTAGTTATCACTGGAGGAGAACCATTTGCCCATAAGGAACTGCCTACTCTTGTAGAAACTTTATTAGATGAAGGCTATTCCGTTCAAATAGAAACAAACGGAACTCTATGGATAGAAGACATGGATGGATTAGCTTCCCGTATACACATAACCTGCTCTCCAAAGGCTGTAGCAAGATTTTTCGTACATCCTAAAATACTCTTATATGCAAAAGAACTGAAATTTGTGGTTGACGAAGAGTTAAATAAGGAAGTTCTCCTGAGAGATGAATTTAAAGAGTTTCTAAGAAAGGGCAGAGTAGTACTTCAACCCGAAAGCAATAGAAAAGATATGCTGGAAAAAGCCATAAGTTTACAAAAAGGACTGCTGAAGGAAAACTTTACCGTAAGAGTTATTCCTCAAGTTCACAAATGTTTTCAGATAAAGTAAGGAAATTACTGGCTGTTTTATTAGTCTTTATCTTTCCTTATATCTCCATAGGCATTTCTGTTAGGATAGCCTTTACGGAAAAATTCATAGAGTGGGAATATTCAAAGAAGAATTTCCCAAAGGATAGGTGGGGAATGACAAAGGAGGAGCGTTTAGAGCTTGCTAAACTCGGTCTGAGAGCTGTTTTATCGGATAAAGATATGGAGAAATTTAAAAGGAAAAAACTATCAAACGGAAAGAGAGCATTTACAGAGCGTGAAATAAAACATATGGAAGATGTGAAAAATCTACTTAAACTCTATTTCCCTTCGGTCTACTTAATTACCCTAGTGTGGTTTTTAGGAGTTGTACTTTTGAAGGATTCAAGAGTTCTTATATATTCTGGAATTTTTAATACAATTTTCCTTATATTTTTAAGTGTACTAACATTTGTAGATTATAAAAGAGCTTTTGAGATATTCCATATAGTAGTCTTCGACCATTACTCCTGGAAGTTTAAATACTCCGATACCCTAATAAGGGTTTACCCTATGAAATTTTGGTACGATGCAACAGTATTCGTAGGTGCATTGGGCTTTATCCTCGGGATTATTACTCTTTCTTCTGGAATTTTATGGAAAAGTTTTTTAAGGAAAAAAAGAGAAAGAAACTAAACCTTAGCTCCCATTTGTTTGGCTTTTTCTATAACGTCCTCTATGGTTCCAACCATGTAGAAAGCGTTTTCAGGTAGGTGGTCATACTTACCGCTTAGCACTTCTTTAAAGGACCTAATTGTATCTTCAAGTTTAACGTATTTACCGGGCATTCCTGTAAACTGTTCTGCAACGTGGAAAGGTTGGGATAGGAACTTCTGAATTCTTCTTGCTCTGTTAACTATTGCTTTATCTTCGTCGGAAAGCTCTTCCATACCGAGAATTGCGATGATTTCTTGTAGCTCTTTGTATCTTTGAAGTATTCTTTTTACTTCCATAGCAACTTCGTAGTGCTCTTCACCTACGTATTCAGGGGCAAGGTATTTAGATGTAGACTCCAGAGGGTCTATTGCAGGATAAATACCAAGCTCTGCCAATCTTCTTGTGAGAACCGTTGTAGCATCTAGGTGTGCGAAGATAGACCAAGGTGCAGGGTCAGTTATATCGTCAGCGGGAACGTAAACCGCTTGTATAGCTGTAATTGAACCTTTCTTTGTAGATGTAATCCTTTCTTGAACTTCTCCAACGTCCGTATTTAGTGTGGGTTGATAACCAACTGCGGAAGGCAATCTTCCAAGAAGCGTAGAAACCTCAGAACCTGCCTGAACAAATCTGAAAATATTATCTATGAATATGAGAACGTCTTGTCCTTCAACGTCTCTGAAGTATTCCGCCATTGTAAGTCCGGTATGTGCCACCCTGAATCTAACTCCAGGGGGTTCATTCATCTGTCCGTAAACCATTACCGTATACGGGAGCACTCCGGATTCCTTCATTTCTAACCAGAGGTCGTTTCCTTCTCTTGTTCTTTCTCCGACACCGACAACAACAGAGTATCCTTCGTGGAATCTTGCTATATTGTGAATTAATTCTTGCATTAGAACTGTTTTTCCAACTCCAGCTCCACCGAAGAGTCCGACCTTACCACCTTTGATAATTGGCTGGAGTAAGTCTATTACCTTAATACCCGTTTCAAGGATTTCAACCTTTGTGGATTGTTCAACCAATTCAGGTGGAGTTCTGAACATAGGCCAATATTCTTTGGCGTTTACAGGACCTTGTTCATCTATGGGTTGCCCTGCAACGTTAAATATTCTTCCGAGGACTTCTTTACCTACAGGTATTTTTATGGGTCCGCCGAGATACTCTACCTCTTGACCTCTTACAAGTCCGTCTGTTGGACCCATCGCTATTGCTCTTACCCTGTGTTCTCCTATGTGCTGTGCCACTTCCATAAAAAGGACTTCTTCGAACCAGTCTCCCTTATCGTCTATAGCTTTTCTTATGGTTTTGAGTCCTTCTTTAATCTTCGGAAGTTCCTTTACACCCTCAAACTCAACATCAACTACTGGACCTATTACCTGTACTATTCTTCCCTTTATAGCTTCCGCCATCTATAAAACCTCCTTTATTGTGTTTTTAGAGCTTCAACAGCGTTGGTAATATCTATAAGCTCCGTAGTAATAGCTTCTTGTCTTGCCTTATTAAATACAAGAGTCCATTGTCTGATAAGGTCATCGGCATTTTTGGTAGCGTTATCCATAGCTACCATCCTTGCGAAGTGTTCGGCAGCATTTGATTCAACCATTGCTCTATATATTTGGTAGTTAAGGTACAGATTCACTATGTAGTTGAAAAACTCCTCTTCGGACACTTCAAACTCGTAAACTCCGGGGATTTCCTCTTCTGTTTTTGGAGCTTCGAAGGGCAAGAACGTTCTTACCATGGGTTTATAGCTTGCTCTGGTTATCATCTCGTTGTTTATCAAATAAACTTTGTCGGTTTGACCATTGAGGAATCTTTCTCTTACCGCTTCTGCTACTTCCTTTGCAACAGAAAAGTTTATAGTCTTTCTGAAAACTTCATCGTAGCCCTGTATTACCTTATAGCCCCTTTTGATAAAATACTGGACACCCTTTCTTCCTATAAGAAAAAGGTTTACTTCTTTTCCTTGTTCTTGTTTCTCATTTATAAGATTTTCAGCTTCTTTTATAACGTTAGAGTTAAAAGCTCCGGCTAGTCCTCTGTCCGCGGTGATGAGAATAATATCTACATTCTTCTCTTCTCTTACCTCGAAAAGGGGATTATCCTCTGTATCAACGTGTTTAGCGAGGTGAGCTACCAATTCGTAAATTTTTTCTGAATAAGGGCGTGATGCGTAAACAAGCTCCTGAGCTTTTCTGAGTTTTGCCGCGGATACAACTTTCATAGCGTTTGTTATTCTTTTGGTATTCTTTATACCCTGTATCTTTCTCCTTATGTCCCGCGGAGATAGTTTTGCCATAACGCTACATATTATAAACTAAATATACGCTGGGTGAGAAAAAAGTAAAATAGGGAAAGTATGGAGCAAAAGAGTTAATAGAGAAAC
>DQVZ01000208.1 GCA_015661465.1 Aquifex aeolicus | reverse complement strand
TTTACCTCTCTGCTTTGGGAGTTGCTTCCTTTGTTCTACCTTAATTTCTCACTCAGCGTATAAAATATGGATATAATAAAAAAATATGTTTACAGGGGAATATGCAAAATTCTCTATTACACAACTCTCTCAGGGAGGAAAGCTGCTGGGAATTATGGAAAAAACATTAAAGTTTAAACCTGAAAAAATTCTCGATATAGGCTGTGGAGATGGAAAACATACTATATATCTTGCCAAAAGATTTCCAGAGGCGAAGGTAATAGGGATAGATATTTCAGATGAGCTAATAAAAAAGGCACTTGAAAGAAAAAGGATATGGAATCTTGATAATATTGAATTTTTCGTTTATGACTATTTTGAGTTTAAAGATACAAATTTTGACATCATCTTTTCAAACAATACTTTTCATTGGTTCGGGGATAAAGCCCCTTATGGGTATGAAAAACTTTCCTATCATCTAATAATAGGGGGTTATTTCTTTATTCATCAAGGAGAAGCAAGGAGTTATATAAATCTTAGACATTTAATGGAAAAGATGCTTAAAGAAAGAGGAATTGAACCTCCACGTTACCCACTTTTTTATCCAACAAGGAAAGAACTTGAAAATCTTCTTAAAGATTTAGGATATGGACATTTTGTTATAAAAGAGGAAATTGAAGATTATATAGAAAATGAAAAAGTTTATGTTGATTTTACCTATGCAGGGGGATTGCCTTACATAGAAATACTTCCTGAAAACGAAAGGGAAAACTTTAGAAAGGAATTCATTAAAAGATGTATAGAAGAAAAATGTTCTCCTTCTCCAGTAAGACTATACATATATGGAAGAAATGATAGAAATCTTAAATTTTTCCATATAAAGGATTTAAAAACTTTCATAAACGATATAAAGGCAATTCTTGAGGAAACAGATAAAGAGTTTATTCCTCCGCTATCTTCAAGATTTTCAACAACCCAGAATGTATTTTCATCAGCCCCTGGAAGTATAGAACTTTACCTTACATCCCTTGAAAAACAAGAAATGATTTTATGTTGCAATGAAAAGGGAAAAGTTATAGGCTTTCTTTCTTTTATAAGGAACTATGAAATGCTAAATAAAAGATGGGTATATGTCTCTACTATAGCAGTAAGGAGAAAAGCAAGAGGAATAGGGATAGGAAAGAAACTTTATTTAAAACTTTTTGAAGTTACAAGAGGTCCATTTCTTACAAGAACATGGAACGGGAACGAAGAGCACATAAGAATTCTGAAAAAGCTAGGTTTTAGGGAAATTTACCGTATTCCCAATCATAGAGGAAAAAGTGTAGATACCATTTACTATGGTAAAGATTAAAAAATTTGGTTCTTAACGAAGTAGATAAAATAAAGAGAATAGAGCGAAAGCATAATGGAGAGAACGAAAAGACTTTATAATAATTTTATCATGCAACTCTTTGTAAATACACTTGTTGAATTTTCTCTTATAAGCCTAGGTGCAATTTGGCTCTATTTTATGTATGCTCTCGTGAGAAGTTTTTACCTTACTCTCGCTTCTTTCTTCTCCGTTGGAGGATACATCCTTTATTTAGTGTTTAAAAATATGGGATATATTTTTATTGGAATACTTGCGGGAGGTATAGCGGGGGGAGTTGTGGCCATTTTACTTGAAAGATTTCTTTTTAAACATTTCTACAAAAAAAATTCAAGTTCTCTTGTTCTTCTAATGGTATACTTTTCAGTCTTTCTTCTTTTTTCCAACTTGATAGGGCTTATTTTTGGAAACGATATGAAGTTTTTGGGTGTTTCTCCTAAAGTTATATCTCTGCCAGGAGTAAATATTACTCTGCCTCAGGTAGTTCTGATTGTGTCTTCTTTAGGATTTCTAATTCTAATTTCTGCAGTTTATAACTTCTCCAAGATAGGGTTGAAAATAAGGGCTTTGGGGCAGGACGGAGAACTTGCACAGGTTTTAGGTATAGATATTTATAAATACAGGTATGCGGTTGCTACCGCTTCGGGTTTCTCGCTTGGAGTTTTAGGGGCAATCTATACGTGGGATATAGGAATGGAACCTTATTTGAGTTTTTCAATACTACTTTACTCCATGGTGGCTTTCATAGTCGGGGGAGTGAATTCTTTTTTAGGAGCTGTGGCGGGAAGTTTTATAATAGCTTTCCTTAAGAACGTTTTATCGCTTTTAATCCCTATATACTTTGTTGATGTTATAGTTTATTCTACGCTCTTTGTTATGCTTATCTTTAGACCTTACGGGCTTTTCGGGGATAAGATAAGAGTGGAGGAATCTTGATGGAATACGTCGAGGCTTTTTTGAATGTGTTCTTTATATACCTTATACTTTCACTTTCTGCGAATGCTCTATTGGGTTTTGGCGGCATATTTACACTTTTTCAGGCGGGAATTTTCGGCATAGGAGCTTACGTTTACGCATTTTTTAGCGTAAAAGCTGAACTACCTTTTATTTTATCTTCACTTTTTGCAATCCTGATATCCTCTATTACAGCTTTAATCTTTTCTATCAGTTCTTTGCGAATAAAAAAGGATTACGTTGTTCTCTCTACTATAGCGTTTCAGATAATTTTGTCTAAACTTTTTTACAGTCTTGAAAACATTACAGGAGGTCCCTACGGAATTACCGGAATTCCTGAACCTTCTTTAGGTAATTTTAAAATAGATGAACCCTTTGAGTATTTAATTTTCAATGCATCGGTTGCTTTAATTATAACTTTGCTCATCAGCAGGGTTTTTTCCGTTCCCTTTGGTATTTCCGTAAAGGGTTTTAGAGAAGATGAAGTTCTCCTCTCTTCTTACGGTGTTTCTCCTGAATTGATAAAGCTAAAGCTCTTTACTTTTAGCGGAACCCTGGCAGGTGTTGCAGGTGTTCTTTACGCATCCTACGTTGGATTTATAGACCCTACTTCCTTTACCCTCATGGAAAGTGTCTTTATTGTTTCTACCGTCCTTGTGGGAGGTTCCGGGAGTGTTTTAGGAAGTATTGTAGGGACTTTTATTTTAGTAGGTATTCCTGAGCTTTTGAGATATATCCCTGACGCAGGGGAGTATGTATTTTTTGTAAGGCAAATTCTGTTTTCTACTTTGATTATCTTGATTTTATACTTTAGACCTAAGGGACTGGTGGGAGATTATGCACCGAGATAAGGTGATTTTGTCTTTGAAATACGTTTCTTTAAGCTTTAGAGGATTAAAAATTTTTGAAAACCTGAGCGTTGATTTTGTTTCGGGAAAGGTTAACGTTATAGTAGGTGAAAACGGTTCGGGAAAAACCACCTTGTTTAATCTTATAAGCGGACTTGTAAAACCTCAAAACGGTAAAATACTGCTCAATTCCGAAGATATAACTTCTCTTTCTTTTGAAAAAAGAGCTAAGATGGGAATAGTTAGGAGTTTTCAGGAAGCCAAGATTTTCAGGTTTATGAATACCTGCGATAATGGGCTTTTTGCATTCAGATACTTACCCTTTGAGAGGTTTTTTAAATCTTTGTTTAGAGGTGTAAAAAAAGAAAGGGAATATGTTAAGGCTTTTCTTAAAGAGTTTAATTTAGAGGAAAAGTGTTTCTCAAAAGCGGGAGAACTTTCCTTGGGAAATCAGAGGCTTTTGAATTTACTTACCGTTTTGAACACTAAAGGAAGGGTATTTTTACTTGACGAACCTCTGGCAGGTATAAACGAGGTGTTTTATGAATCAATAATTAAAAGGATTAAAGAAATTGCCAGTGAAAATCTCGTCATTGTGATAGAACACTCATGGGGAACAATAGAAGCACTTGAGGGGAAGGTTTACAAACTTGAGGGAGGAAAAATTTTTGGTGTGTAAATTTTACACATATGTGTAAATTCTCAACGCAATTTAAATTTTATGGCTTTCCCAAACCTCA
>DQVZ01000241.1 GCA_015661465.1 Aquifex aeolicus | reverse complement strand
TAAAATGGAGTTAGTCCGCTTGTGAAAAACAGTGCTCCATCATTTGCTCCTTCGGGAAGGGAAGAAAATGGAAGCATATAGGAAAATGCAGAAGATAATATACTTCTCAGGTATCCTAATTCTTTCATTTTCTTTCTATCCCACATAAAGAGTGAAAGGAAAGCTTCTATCTCGGTTGTTCCCTCAAGCACAAAATCAAGTCCCAGTTGTTTTAATTGAAACTCGTAAGCTTTTCCTTTTTCATAAGCTTCCTTAGGGTTGTGAGAAAATACAGTAAAAAACGCTGTGTATTCCGTTATACTTTCTTCCCCCTTTTCAAGTAGCGTGAGGACTCTTTGAAGTTCCTTAGCTATTTCTTGTTTACTCTCCCTTTGCTGTTTTTCTAACATGTTTATTTTGTTTTCAAGCTTAACGGAAGTTTCCGAAGTAGGTAGCTTTCTGAAGTTCAAGACAAAAATGAAGTCATCCGCTATTCTATTCAGAAAATCAAAATGTAAAACCTGAGTTTGAGCTGGACAAGAAGCATTTACGAGAACAGCTCCGTATTTATCCCCTACCTTTACTCCCCAGTCCCATTCCTCTATAGGATACCAGAACGGGTCATCTTCATTCCCACCGAAAAAATACGATATTTCCCTATGAAATTCTTTCTTATCTTCTTCAAGGTATATTCCGTTATTTTTGAGTTGGGTTCTCAGGTCTTCTATCGCTCGTTCATCTCCGTTCCATACAAAGAAAGTTTTTATCCTTCTTACGTTTACCTTTTCGTTTAAAAACCTTTCATACCTTCTTAAAAACTCTTTTTTTCTCTCATTACCATCCCCCGGGATAGGAATTTCGACTTTCGAAGACCTTCCTATGACTATAAACCTTCCATCCTGAGAAAAAGGAAAACTCGAGTAGAGGTTCTCAAGAATCTTTCCAACGTTTGCAAACTCTTCTTCTGATATTCCTTCTGTCAAAAATCCTTTAATTCTGTAAATCTTTTTACCCTGAAAAGATACTCTAGGTTTCAATAAAAATTCTCTTTCGTAAATCCCTATCATGTTAATATTCCTTTTAATTCTTTTACAGAGTATTAAAATAATAATTTGAATAAAACAACACTTAAAAGAGCAGCTTCCCTTCTTGAAAACTCAGGTTCTACAAACAAAATAAATCCGTTATCTCCGAACTCTTTAAGCTGAAGAAGTAGATTTGAGAGATTTTCTCTTATTCTCTCCTTTTTTTCGTTTACTAAACTCTTATCTTCTTCACTTTCAAGAAACTCCTTTATACCACCGTCAATCGTTATAACTCCGCTCGGAAACCTCGGAAGCTCAAAATATGAAAAGTGCATTGTTTTCCTAAGATCTCCGTTTTCAAGCTGGAGATATACTTTATTATGAAATTCCCCGACAACAAAATTTTTGTACGGTAATCCCTCCTTTATGTCTTCAAAAAACTCGTATGCGTCCGCAAAAGCATTCCGAAAACCCGAATATACATGCTCCCGTGCTCTTGAGAGTTCCTCTTCACTAACCCTTAAACCTTTTAAACTCCCTAAAAGTTCCTCTAAACTTTTTGGTTTCCTTATCTCTGCTACACCTTCTCTTGCAGTTATAACAATTTCATCCCCTCTACTTAAGTTCATAAGTTCAAGAACCTCCTTGGGTAAGTTTACAGTCCCCTTTCCGTAAATTTTTGCGCGACTAACAAAAGCTTTTCTTTGTCCCCCGGTTCTAACTTTCATGGAATTTTAATTTAACCATTTTTCTTTTTTTGTCAATAGAATCCACCAGTTTCATTTAATGAAATGATTTCATTTATTTCAATGTATTTTTAATGAAAAAAGCTTATATTCATTACTATGAAAGCGTTGGATACCTCAGCGGTTTTAAGGTTTTTGACACAAGATGATGAAGAGAAAGCAAAAAAAGTAAAGGAAGTGATAGAGAATGAGGGAGTTTACATCCCTGGAGAAGTTATTCTCGAGTGTGTTTTTATACTAACAAGCAAGAGACATAAGTATAAAAAAAGCAGAAAAGAAGTTATAGACTTGCTTTTAGATTTTCTAACACATCCGCAGGTTGAAGTTGAAGATGAAATATACCTCGATGTGTTGGAATTATGGAAAAATGCAGGAAAGCTTTCTTTTGTAGATGTTGTGATAGCTTTGAAAGCATCAGGGAAAGGTTTTGAATTATTCAGTTTTGATAGTAAACTCGTAAAGTGGTTTGAAAATCTGTAAAACTTTCTACACATTAAAACCGAGTGTGTGATAAGCAAAGTAGTGGACTATGTAGAGAACGGGTATCCAGAGTTTTATAAGGAAATATGCAAAAAGAGAACCTATAAATAGCTTCCAATTTATAGAGCTATTCCCTATCGGTATCATTGAGAAGATGAGGATAAGGGGAGAAAATCCGAGGAGTATACCTAAAAGAATTCCGTTTACCTTCAGGGTTACTTTCCACTTTGTAAGGTAGGAAGCGTACCATTGTGATGCTTTTGATGCTAAATCAGCTGTTGCTCTTTGGACTCCTTCAGCAAATACGGGGAAAAGTTTAATGTTTTCAATAGGGGAAGACCAGACTATCCTATCCAGTTTATCTGCAGTTTCTATAAATTTGTCAAACAAGTCCCTACACGCTTTTACTTTTTTATCTATACAAAGAGCTATTCCATTTTCAAAAACTCTTTCATTGAATTTATCACCCATTAAACTTTTACATTCTGAGACAGTTTTTTTTAATCCTTCAACTAAATGTTTTCCAAATTCATCACACTTTGCATCTACTCCCCTTATCTTTCTTCCTATTACATATATTACGCTACCTATAGGGTCATACTTTATGCTTTCACCCAGTTCCCAGGTGCATTCTCTTACAGTTTCTATAAACTCATTTACGTCTTTAAATGTCCCTACTGAATTATTGAGATAGCTTCTAAACCCAAGAAGTAACCCTTCAGCATAAACAGAATCGGGATTTATACACTTATTTATTTCTACGGTAGGAGAAACATTTTTTGTGGTAAACCTTAGCTTTACCATAGCAAACTCGTAAAAGAAGTTAGCAAGCTTGTCCGGAAGTGAAAATAGCAAGACCGACGAAGAGCTTTCTACATTCTTTATGATAGGAGCGAGTTCAAGTATTTTAAAATGAGCATGAGCAATTGATACGGAATATCCGTATGAGGGATTAAAAAAAACCTTTACATTCCAGCTTAAAGATATGTATGCGTAAAGTATAGTTATACCTAATAACCAAGCAAGGAATTTTGTCAAATCCGTGAAGGTTTTTATTCTCATACTCCACCAGAACAGTCCATATATCCATATGAGAATAAGAAAAGGAAACATAACTAAAGGGTCTGAAAGAATAGCTTTTGAAAATTCCTTTGCAAGAACAAGACCATCGAGTATTCCAGCAAACTGTTCAAAAGAATACGCAGTAAAATCTCCCTGCATGTATATTAAATTAAAAGTATATATGATAGGTAAAGTTTATAAAGTTTTATTCTTATTATTAGCATTATTAACATTAAAAACAACAAGTGGAGTAGTTTACATAATCCCCCCCGACTATGACGAATACAGGAAGAAAACGGATACGGTTTTTGATTTTACTTTCAGGTATTTGTGTTCTACGAC
>DQVZ01000199.1 GCA_015661465.1 Aquifex aeolicus | reverse complement strand
TATCAGAGAATTTTCAACAAACTAAGACTTAACGTGATAATGGCAGAAGCGGATGTTGGACAAATAGGCGGGTCTATGTCCCATGAGTTTATAGCTTTAACAGATTACGGGGAGGCTAAGGTAGCTTACTGTGAAAACTGCGGATACGCCGCGAATGCAGAAATAGTTCTACTACAAAGACCTGACGAAGAACAGGAAGAAGAGAAACCTATGGAAAAAGTTCACACACCCGATGTTCATACAATTCAGGAACTTGCCGAATTTTTAAATGTTCCACCTTCAAAGATTATGAAAGCCGTCCTTTACATGGTTAACGAAAAAGAACCAATACTTGTTTTAATAAGAGGAGATAGAGAAATAGATGAGAACAAACTGGAAAAGATTATAGGCACGGATAATTTCAGATTAGCAAAGGATGAAGAAGTTATGAAACTTCTCGGAACTAAAAAGGGCTTTATAGGAATATTTAATCTCCCCGAAGGTATAAAGGTTTTATGGGATAACTCCCTTTACGGTGTTAAGAATCTCGTTGTAGCCCTCAATGAACCCGATTGGCACTACATTAACGTGAATCCGAGAAGGGATTTCCAATACGGAAACTTTGTCGATGTTGCACAAGTCAAAGAAAACGACCCGTGTCCTAAGTGTGGTTCACCTCTCAAGGTAAAAAAAGGTTTAGAACTCGGACATATATTCCTCTTGGGAACGAGATACTCCGAGCCGATGAAAGCATACTTTACCGATAGAGATGGAAAAGAAAAACCCATAATTATGGGCTGTTACGGTATAGGAATTTCCAGAATAATCTCAGCCCTTGTGGAGCAATACCACGACGATAAAGGTATAAAGTGGCCTACCCCCGTAGCACCTTTTGAGCTGGACATAATTCTTCTTAATACCAAAGATGAACAACAGAAACAAGTTGCTGAAAAGCTATATATGGAAGCAGAAGAAAAAGGCATAGATGTTATATACGATGATAGAGAAGAAAGTCCAGGTTTTAAATTTGCAGATGCCGATTTGGTAGGTTTTCCATACAGAATAGTTGTAGGAAAAAAAGTAAAGGAAGGTAAAGTAGAAGTCCAAAGCAGAATGAGCGGAGAAAAGTGGGATGTAGAAATAGATAAAGCTATAGACTTTGTAAAAGAAAAAATAGAGGAGGATAAAAGGTGAGGGAAAAAGGTTTTAGAAATCAGGTTGAAAGAATTTTCGAAAACATAGATGCAATTCTAAGAGAGGTGGGAATTTCAAGAAGTAATGTTACAGTAGGTGTAAATGAACTTCCTTTAGGTGCAGAAGTGGAGATAGAAGTTACAGCTGTCAAGAAATAAATTAAAAAAGATGCAATTTCACGATAAACTTCCTTGTGATGAATCTGCCGAGAGGGCAGTACTGGGTAGTATGCTTGAAGAACCTGATAATATACCTCTTGTCCTTGAAACCCTAAGAGAAGATGATTTTTGCAACGAAGATCATAAGCTTCTGTTCAAAATTTTGGTTCAGCTTTGGACTCAATACGGCAACAAGTTGGATTTCGTAATTTTAAGAGACCATATAAAGAAAAAAGGTTTAGAAAACAGAATTCCTGTTGATTGGCTAGAAGAACTTTACGACGAAGCTGTTTCTCCTGCTACCCTGGAGGAAGTATGCAAAATAGTGAAGGAAAACTCGGCTAAGAGAGCAATAATAGAGCTGGGAATAGAGCTAATTCATAAAGCAAGAGAAGATAAAGACTTTCATACGCTCATAGAGGAAGCCCAACTAAAAATTTTCAGCATAGCTGAAAGTGCAACCTGGGCTCAATTCCACCATATAAAAGACGTTGCTGAAAGTGTAATAGAGTTAATACATAAATTTAAAAGTTCCGATAGGGTAGTTACCGGACTTCCTAGTGGTTTTCTGGAACTGGACATGAAGACCACGGGGTTCCACCCAGGAGATTTGATAATACTTGCCGCTAGACCCGGGATGGGAAAAACTTCCTTTATGCTATCCGTAGCCTTCAACATAGTGAAAGATGAAGGAAAACCAATAGCGATATTTTCCTTGGAAATGAGCAAAGAGCAGCTGGTAATGAGACTTTTGTCTATGCTTGCAGAAGTTCCGCTTTTTAAAATAAGAAGTGGTTCAATATCCGATGAAGAGCTGAGAAAGCTCGAAGGCTCAGCTTTGGAACTTGCCAAATATGAAATATACTTGGATGATACCCCATCTCTTTCCACTACAGATTTAAGAATAAGAGCGAGGAAGCTCAGAAAGGAAAAGGGAATAGAGTTCCTCGCAGTAGATTATCTCCAGCTCATAAGACCACCGGTACGGAAAAGTTCAAGACAGGAAGAAGTTGCCGAGGTTTCAAGAAATTTAAAAGCATTGGCAAAGGAGCTTCATATACCGGTTATGGCACTTGCACAACTTTCACGTGAAGTAGAAAAGAGGAGTGATAAAAGACCACAGTTGGCGGATTTGAGAGAATCAGGACAAATTGAACAAGACGCGGATTTAATCCTTTTCCTTCATAGACCGGATTACTACAAGAAAAAACCAAGTCCTGAGGAACAAGGAATAGTTGAGGTAATTATAGCAAAACAAAGACAGGGTCCCACAGACATAGTAAAGCTTGCCTTTATAAAGGAGTATACGAAATTCTCAAGCTTAGAGTTAGTGCCTCAAGAAACCTCTCAAGAAGATGAAATCTCCGAAATACTGGAAGTTCAAGAGGAAGAAGAAGAACTCGATATTGACTTCTAAAATCAGAGTAATATAATCATATATTGGCTATCCGGGGTAGCTCAATTGGCAGAGCGGGTGGCTGTTAACCACCTGGTTGGGGGTTCGAGTCCCTCCCCCGGAGCCATTTCTTCCCATCAAAATCATTAAATCCCGCTTTGAAAAAACTATAATTTAAACTTGTAATTATGAGTTTGAGTACACACGAGATAAGGGAACTCTTTTTGGATTTTTTTGAAAAGAAAGGACATGTAAGGGTGAAGTCTGCTTCTCTAATTCCCGAAAACGACCCGACACTCCTATTTGTAAATGCAGGAATGGTTCCCTTTAAAAATGTCTTTTTAGGCTTAGAAAAGAGACCTTATAAAAGAGCTACTTCTTGCCAGAAATGCCTAAGAGTTTCTGGAAAGCATAACGACCTCGAACAGGTAGGATACACCTCAAGACACCATACCTTCTTTGAGATGTTAGGGAATTTCTCCTTCGGAGATTACTTTAAGAAGGAAGCTATAGAATTTGCTTGGGAATTTGTAACGGAAGTTCTAAAACTTCCTAAAGAGAAACTCTACGTTTCGGTGTATAAGGACGATGAGGAGGCTTATAGAATCTGGCACGAACATATAGGTGTTCCTTCGGAAAGAATATGGAGAATGGGAGAAGAGGATAACTTCTGGCAAATGGGAGATATAGGACCGTGCGGTCCATCCTCAGAAATTTATGTGGACAGAGGTAAAAATTACGAGGGGGATGAAAGGTATCTGGAAATCTGGAATCTCGTTTTTATGCAATATAATAAAGACGAGAAAGGTAAGCTTACACCGCTTCCTCATCCAAATATAGACACGGGTATGGGACTTGAAAGAATCGCATCCGTCCTTCAGGGTAAGAACTCAAACTTTGAGATAGATATAATTTTCCCACTTATAGAGTTTGGTCAAGAAATTTCCGGAAAAAAATACGGAGAAAAGTTTGAAACGGATGTAGCCCTGAGAGTAATAGCAGACCACCTAAGGGCTATAACCTTCGCTATCTCGGATGGAGTAATTCCCTCAAACGAAGGAAGAGGATACGTAATAAGGAGAATCTTAAGACGTGCTATGAGGTTCGGCTATAAACTGGGGATTGAAAATCCATTCCTATATAAAGGGGTTGACCTGGTCGTAGACTTAATGAAATCTTCCTACCCTGAACTTGAACTTTCAAGGGAGTTTGTTAAAGGTATAGTTAAAGGAGAAGAAGAAAGATTTATAAAAACTCTAAAGGCCGGGATAGAGTACATTCAAGAAATAATAGAAAAAGCTCTTAATGAAGGCAGAGATATTCTTACAGGTAAAGAAGTTTTCACAGCTTATGACACTTATGGGTTTCCCGTAGACCTCATAGATGAAATAGCAAGGGAAAAAGGACTAAAGATAGACCTTACAGGTTTTCATTGTGAGTTAGAAGAACAAAGAGAAAGGGCTCGTAGGAGCTTTAAAGTAGAAACGAAAAAAATAAAACCCGTTTATTCACACTTAAAGGAACTCGGAAAAACTTCTTCTTTTGTAGGTTACGAATACTTTGAGTACGAGACTAAGCTCATAGGGATTATAAAAGGTAAAGAAGTTGTAGGGAAGTTAATAGAGGGTGAGGAAGGGGAACTAATTCTTGAAGAGACTCCATTCTATCCTGAAGGAGGTGGACAGGTAGGAGATACAGGAATAATTGAGACCGATAAGGGACTTTTTAAAGTAGAGGATACACAAAGACCCATTGAAGGAATAATAGTCCACGTAGGTAAAGTATTAAAGGGCTCTCTAAGTGTTGAAGACATAGTTCACGCAAAAGTTGATAAGGAAAGAAGATGGGACATTATGAGAAATCACACAGCAACCCACCTACTTCATGCCGCCTTAAGAAATATTCTTGGAGAACACGTAAGACAGGCGGGTTCATTAGTCGCTGACAAATATTTAAGATTTGACTTTACCCATTTTTCTGCTTTGACGGAAGATGAACTAAGAAGGATAGAAGAACTTGTAAATGAAAAGATTAGGGAAAATCTACCGGTAAGCGTTACAGAAATGGCCTATAATGAAGCGTTGCAGACAGGAGCTATAGCGATATTTGAGGAAAAATACGGAGATAGAGTTAGAGTAATATCATGCGGTGAGTTTTCTAAGGAACTGTGCGGTGGAACACACGTATCTGTAACAGGAGATATAGGCTACTTCAAGATAATATCCGAAAGTTCCGTAGGAGCAGGAGTAAGAAGGATAATTGCTCAAACGGGGAGGTGGGCTGTAAGAACTTCCTTTAACGAACACTTAACTTTAAAGGAAATATCAAGTTCCCTGGGAGTAAAAGAAGAAGAGGTTCTAAGTAAACTCGAGGAACTCAAAGACGAGTTAAAAGAAAAAGAAAGAGAAATACAGAAACTTAGACAAGAGCTTTTAAAACTTCAAGTAAGTGAAAAGGTTAAGGAAGAAAAGATAGGAGATATTACACTGCACTATGGAATCTTTGAAAATGTAGAGCCGGAGGAATTAAGGAACCTTTCGGATATCTTAAGGCAAAGAACCAAGAAAGATGTAGCCTTTATAGCATCTAAAAAAGATAGAAAGGTTTACTTTGTTATAGCAGTTTCCAAAGAATTGTCTTCCCAGATTAAAGCTAACGAGCTTATAAGGGAAATCGGCAAGGTTCTTCAGGGAGGAGGAGGAGGAAGGCAAGACATGGCTCAAGGTGGAGGAAAGGCACCTGACAAATTTGAAGATGCGATTAAATTACTAAAAGAAATCTTATCGGGAGTAGTTGTAAAATGACTGGGAATACTCGGACAGGTATCGGACTCAAGGACATAAGCATAAGGCTTATAAGTGAAATACCGATACTCTTGACAGGAGGCTTTGTTTACTGTGAATGTGGAATACCGGTGAGATATTTGAAGGTAGATGAAAAGGAGGCAAAGTTAGAGATTTCCCTTGAGAAAATGAGAAATTTCCTGAAGGTTTGTAATGACATAAACAGTTTTATAGATAAGGTTATCGAAGAAGTGAAATTTGCCCTTCCCGAAGCAGTTCTTACTGTTGTAAGAATATATGCGGATGGAGTAAAAATAAAGGAGTTATCTTATCTGGAAGAAAACACTCCGATAGGGAGGGGGATAATTATAGATGAAAACAGGGAGCCGGAAGATGATATGCCACCGTATGCTAAAGAGAATAGGGAGAAGATTTTTAACACTTTAAAGGAGATTATCCTGCTTGAACTTCTGTATTCATCTTAAATTTAAGGATACCATTGAAAAAGGTATGGATTTTTTTATTTTAATAAAAACGGTGAGGTAAGAAACATGTTTGAGAAGTTTACAGAAAGAGCAAGGCAGGTTATCTTAAAAGCGAGAGAAGAAGCTCTTGAACTAGGACACAGTTATCTCGGGAGTGAACATATATTAATAGCTTTAATAAAAGAAGAAGATATACCTACATTGGTTCTTGCTAAATTTGGTCTTACTCCGGAAAAAGTAAGAAAAGCTATTATGGGTCAAATAACCAAAGGAAACCATTCTGGAGAAGTTCTTTTTGCGCCAGATGCAAAGAGAGTTATTGAATTCGCGGTTGAAGAAGCAAGAATACTACACCACCAGTTTGTAGGACCTGAACACCTGCTCATCGGAGTTGTAAGAGAAAAGAC
>DQVZ01000258.1 GCA_015661465.1 Aquifex aeolicus | reverse complement strand
GTTGGAATCAATGGATTTGGTAGGATAGGAAGGAGCTTCTTTAGGGCTTCTTGGGAAAGGGAAGAGATAGAAATAGTAGCTATAAACGACCTAACAGATGCCGAGCAGATTTCCCACCTCCTTAAATACGACTCTGTACATGGAATATTCAAAGGTGAGGTAAAAGCCGAAGGAGAAAATTTAGTCGTTGATGGAAAAGAGATTAAAGTTTTTGCCCAAAAAGACCCGTCCCGGATACCCTGGGGTGATTTAGGAGTTGATATAGTAATAGAATCTACCGGTGTTTTTAGAGACAAAGAAAACGCCTCCAAACACCTCCAAGCGGGTGCAAAAAAGGTAATAATTTCAGCTCCTGCAAAGAACCCTGATATTACGTTAGTCCTCGGTGTAAATGAAGAAAAATACAATCCCAAAGAACATAACATAGTTTCTAACGCCTCCTGTACTACAAACTGTCTTGCACCCTGTATAAAGGTCTTGAACGAAGTTTTCGGTGTAGAAAAGGGGTATATGGTTACAGTTCACGCTTATACCAACGACCAGAGACTTTTAGACCTTCCCCATAAGGATTTAAGAAGAGCAAGGGCTGCATCTATAAACATAGTTCCTACGACTACCGGAGCGGCAAAAGCGATAGGAGAAGTTATTCCGGAACTTAAAGGTAAACTGGACGGCACGGCAAGAAGGGTACCGGTTCCAGATGGCTCCCTTATAGACCTAACAGTGGTAGTAAGCAAAGCCCCCTCTTCTTTAGAAGAAGTAAACGAAAGGTTCAAAGAGGCTGCGGAAAAGTATAAAAACAGTGGTAAAATTTACCTCAAAGAGATTCTCCAATACTGTGAAGACCCTATAGTTTCATCGGATATTGTTGGAAATCCTCACTCTGCGATATTCGACGCACCCCTTACACAAGTAATAGGCAATCTGGTCCACATAGCTGCTTGGTATGACAACGAATGGGGTTATTCCTGTAGACTAAGAGACCTTGTAATATATATGGCGGAGAAAGGACTCTAATTTTTTCTTTCTTCTTTCTTCTTATAATGTATTCTACCCCATGAGAATGTCGGTATTATAAAAAGGGGATTAAATATTTTTTTATGGAGAATTTCGTGATAATAGGAAAAATACTCGATACTTTTGGTCTTGAAGGAGAACTGAAAGTAAGGCCTTACATGCCCCTTGAATTTTTTGAAGGACTGGAGAGGGTTTATCTGAAGAGAAAAGGCGGAGACTATGTTCCCTTTAAACTTGAGTGGATAGAGTTTATGAACGATAAAATAATCTTGAAATTCAAAGGATACGATTCTATTGATGCCGCACAGCAGTTCAAGGGAGCAAAGGTATATCTTCCCAAGGAAGACTTGCCCAGTCTTGAAGAGGATGAGTTCTACGCTTATGAACTTGTAGGAATGGAAGTTGAAACCGATAAAGATAAAAAACTCGGAAAAGTGGTAAGGGTTCAAGACATGGGACCCTACGATGTGCTTGTTGTTGAGGGCGAAAAAATAATGATTCCATTCGTATCGGATATTGTTGTGGAAGTGGACAAGGAAAAAAGAAAGGTAATTGTCAAGGAGGAACTAATCCCCCTTTGAGTTTTCCTACCCCCTTTCAACCGATTTCTCCGCTGAGTTCTCCGTAAAGTGGATATTCTTCCCTTACTTTAACTTTATCGCATCCTATAATTTACCGTCAGATAATATTGCAAATGATTTTCATCTTAACTATTTTTTAAATGTAATTTCAGGAGGAGGTTAATGAACGCGTTAAAAAATATGTTTATATGGCTAATATTTATCGGAGCTGCAATAGTAGCCTTTAACCTATTCGAAACTAAAAGGGAGTTTACCACAAAAGTCTCCCTTAACGAATTTGTAAAACTCGTTGAAGAAGGAAAGATATCTTACGCTCAAGTAAAGGGAAATACGGTTATAGTTCAAACAAAAGATGGTCAACGCCTCGAGGTAATTCTTCCTTCTAACTCCAATATAGTCGATAAACTTATTGAAAAAGGGGTAAGAGTAGAAGTGTCCAATCCAGAACCGCCGGGAGGATGGTTTATAAACCTTTTAATATCCTGGCTTCCGATACTTCTATTTATCGGTATATGGATACTTATTCTCAGGCAGATGTCCGGTGGAGCGAACGCTACACGAGCCTTTAACTTCGGCAAAAGCAGAGCAAAACTATACATAGAAGAAAAGCCTAAGGTAACCTTCAATGACGTAGCTGGGATAGACGAAGTTAAGGAAGAGGTAAAGGAAATTATTGAATATCTAAAAGACCCAGTTAAATTTCAAAAACTCGGTGGTAGACCACCAAAAGGAGTTCTACTGTACGGTGAACCGGGGGTTGGAAAAACATTACTTGCCAAAGCTATAGCAGGAGAAGCCCATGTTCCCTTTATATCCGTCTCCGGTTCCGACTTTGTCGAAATGTTTGTAGGAGTCGGAGCGGCTAGAGTAAGGGATTTATTCGAAACTGCGAAAAAACATGCTCCGTGCATAATCTTCATAGATGAAATTGACGCTGTAGGTCGTTCAAGGGGAGCAATACCCATAGGAGGAGGACACGATGAAAGAGAGCAGACTTTAAACCAGCTATTGGTAGAAATGGACGGGTTTGACACGTCCGACGGAATTATAGTAATAGCAGCAACAAACAGACCGGATATCTTAGACCCTGCCCTTCTTAGACCTGGAAGATTCGATAGACAAATCTTCATTCCGAAACCCGATGTAAGGGGTAGATACGAAATTCTAAAAGTGCACGCGAAGAATAAAAAGTTGGCAAAAGATGTAGACTTAGAATGGATAGCAAGGGCTACTCCAGGCTTTACCGGCGCAGATTTGGAAAACCTTCTCAATGAAGCTGCTCTACTTGCTGCGAGAAAAGGGAAAAACGAGATAAGTATGGAAGAAATAGAAGAAGCCCTAGATAGAATTACCATGGGTCTTGAAAGAAAAGGAATAAAGATATCTCCTAAGGAAAAGGAAAAGATAGCTATCCATGAAGCCGGACATGCTCTAATGGGATTTGTTTCCGAAGACGATGATAGAGTTCATAAAATTTCTATAATCCCGAGGGGAATGGCTCTCGGAGTTACCCAGCAACTACCGATAGAGGATAAACACATATACGATAAAAAAGACTTAATAAACAAAATCTTAGTTCTTCTCGGTGGAAGGGCAGCCGAAGAAGTCTTCTTTGGAAAAGATGGAATAACCACTGGTGCGGAAAATGACCTTCAAAGGGCTACTGACCTCGCATACAGGATGGTTTCCATGTGGGGTATGAGTGATAAGGTTGGTCCGATAGCAATTAGAAGGATAGCCAATCCGTTTTTAGGAGGTATGACAACATCCGTAGATACGAGCCCAGATTTGTTAAGGGAAATAGACGAGGAAGTTAAAAGAATTATCGCACAGCAATATGAAAAGGCTAAATCTGTAGTCGAGAAGTACAAAGAACCTTTAAAAGCTGTAGTTAAGAAACTTCTCGAAAAGGAAACCATCACCTGTGAAGAGTTTGTGGAAGTATTTAAACTGTACGGAATAGACCTCAAGAATAAGTGTAAAAAAGAAGAAAACAAGGAAGAAGTTAAATCTGAAGAGGAAGTAGTTCAGAAGGAGGTTGTATAGTATGGGAATGACTATAACTGAAAAAATTCTTGCAGACCATGCGGGGAAGAAGGAAGTACATCCCGGTGAACTTATTACCGCAAAAATCGACTTTGCAATGGCAAATGATGTTACCGCTCCTCTCGCTATTAAGATTTTGGAAAAATACGGTATAGACAGAGTTTTTGACCCGGAGAAAATAGCGTTAGTACTTTCCCATTTTGTCCCTGCTAAAGATATAAGGTCGGCCGAGCAGGCAAAAATAGTTAGGGATTTTGCCAAGAAGCACGGAATCAAGTGGTTATTTGAAGAAGGTGAAGGAATAGAACACGCTCTCCTTCCTGAAAAAGGATTGGTAGTTCCAGGAGATTTAGTAGTAGGTGCGGATTCCCATACATGCACCTATGGAGCTCTCGGAGCTTTCGCTACAGGAGTTGGTTCTACTGACATAGCGTATGCAATGGCTACAGGGGAAGTGTGGCTAAGAGTTCCCGAAAGTATGAAGTTCATCTTCTACGGCAAACTGCAACCTTGGGTTACGGGTAAAGATTTGATACTCCACACCATAGGACAAATAGGAGTAGATGGAGCGTTATACAGAGCTATGGAATTCGATGGAGAAACCATAAGGGACCTTTCTATAGAACAAAGGCTTACCATCGCTAATATGGCCATAGAGGCCGGTGGAAAGAGTGGAATAATAGCTCCCGATGAAAAGACTATTGAGTACGTCAAGGAAAGAGCTCAAAAACCCTGGAAGATTTATCAGAGTGACCCGGATGCAGAGTACCATTCCGTTTATGAATGGGACGCTTCTAAGATAGAACCTTTAGTAGCTTGGCCATATCTTCCTTCAAACGTTCATCCTGTTTCCGAATCAACACATATAACTATAGACCAAGCATTTATAGGCTCTTGTACCAACGGAAGGATTGAAGACTTAAGACTTGCTGCTAAAGTTTTCGAAGCTGCTCTCAAGCAAGGTAAAAGGGTACATCCCTATGTGAGATGTATCGTGATACCTGCATCAAAGGGTGTTTACAAACAGGCTATGAAGGAAGGATTAATTGACATATTTATGGAAGCAGGATGTGTAGTCTCCACATCTACCTGCGGGCCATGCCTCGGTGGACATATGGGAGTACTCGCAGAAGGAGAAAGATGTATATCTACCTCCAATAGGAACTTCCCCGGAAGAATGGGTCACCCCAAGAGTGAGTCTTACCTCGCAAATCCTGCAGTAGTTGCGGCAAGTGCAATACTAGGAAGAATAGCCCACCCCGATGAAGTTGTAAAGGCAGAAGCCCTTGCTGAAGTTTAAGTTTCCTGAAACAAAGCCTTCGGATAGGACCCTAGAACTTTCAGGAACTGAGTTTTCCCCTTCAGCTCTTCTAAAGCTTCTTTAATTTTTTTGTCTTCTTTATGTCCCTCAAGGTCTATAAAGAAGACGTAATCCCAGGCTCTTTTCCTAGAAGGTCTTGATTCTATTTTTGTTAAGTTTATTCCGTGTTTATAAAAAACTTCAAGGGCTTTGTATAAAGCTCCAGGTTCGTCTTTGACTCCGAAGAGTAAGCTGGTTTTATCATTACCCGTAGGTTTTAAGTCTTTTTTTGCTATAACGAGGAAGCGGGTGTAATTGTCCGCAGAATCTTGAATGTTTCTTGCAAGGATATTTAAGTGATAAGTGTAAGCGGCAACTTCAGAAGCTATAGCCCCTGCCTTTTCGTCTTCTAAGGCAATCTCGCAAGCCTTTGCCGTGCTGTCCACTTCTATGATTTGAACAAATGGTAAATTCTTCTCAAGCCAGTCTCTGCACTGGGCTAAAGCCATTTTATGGGAGTAAACCCTTTTTATATCTTCAAGCTTATC
>DQVZ01000043.1 GCA_015661465.1 Aquifex aeolicus | reverse complement strand
CTCTTATCCCATCATCAAAACATCAAAGCATCAAAGCATTTTGATGCACATCCCCGCGAGCTATTCCCCTATTCTATTGCCAAGGAGCCCAAAATTTAACTCACTACAATACTACAATAACACAACAATATTATATCTGAAAGTTTTGCAAGGATAAGCCTGTTTTAAAAAAAGTAGACAACTTGTATTTTTTGGCTAAATTTCCTGTTGTAAATCCTAACTCCCCTAATTATTAAACAAGCTCGCAACCCTCAGTGGATAAATCCCTTCCTGCTAAATCATAATCTATAGCTTGGTAAATCTTAACCTTTATAACATCACCTGGCTTTAGGCTGTTTTCCGTTTCTATGTATATTGTTCCGTCCACCTCCGGAGCTTGAAAGAAAGCTCGTCCTTTGGGAACAAAGGAAAACTCTTCATCGTATCCTTCCACAATGACTTCAAGTTCCCTATTTAAAAACTCACTATTTTTCTTCTTAGTAATCTCCTTCTGAATTTCCATTAGGATTTCTTTTCTTTCTTCTTTTACCTCTTGAGGAACTTTGTCGGAGAAAGAATAAGCGGGTGTGTCTTCTTCGTGGGAGTATATAAATACTCCTAACCAGTGAAAGTATCCCTCCTGGATAAAGTTAACCAATTCGTTAAAATCCTTCTCTTCCTCAGTTGGAAAACCCACGATAACAGAAGTTCTGAAAACCGCATTAGGGATTTTCTTTCTTATATTCTCCAATAGGCTTCTTACAAACTGGCCGTTGTATCCTCTTCTCATGTCCCTCAAAACCTTATCGGATATATGCTGAATCGGAATATCGAAGTAGGGTACAACTTTTTGAGATTCACTAATGTAATCTATCAACTCTTTATGCACTTCCGTGGGATAAAGATAGAGAAGCCTTATCCACTTAATTTCCTCTATTTTTTCCAACTCCTTTAAAAGGTCTATCAATTTGTATTCTCTGTAAATGTCTTTGCCGTAATATGTTGTATCTTGAGAAACTATACAGAGTTCTTTAATGCCCATCTGGGCAAGCTTTTTAGCCTCTTCTGCTATATCCTCAATAGTTCTGGAACGGTGTTTTCCTCTTATTTTTGGAATCGCACAGAAAGAGCACAATCTATTACATCCTTCTGCTATTTTCAGATACGCATAAGACTTAGGAGTTGTAAGTAATCTGAAAGAAAATCTATCTTCTTTGAGTCCGAGATATTCAAGAATTTTGCTCCAGCTTTCCGTACCAAAATACGCTTTTACTTCAGGAATTTCTTTTTTTAGTTCTTCCTTATACCTTTCCACAAGACAACCCACTACAATAACTTCTTTTCCTCTATCTATAAACTCTAGTACGGTCTCTATACTTTCTAGCTTTGCAGGTTCAATAAAACCGCAGGTATTTATAATAATTACATCTGCTTCTTCAGGATTAGGTGTGATTTCTACTCCCGCACTTCTTAGTTTTCCCAATAGTATTTCACTGTCAACCAAATTTTTTGCACAGCCTAAGCTCACTAAACCTATTTTCATAAAAATTATTTTAGGCACCGATTCCTTTAGGGTAGTAAAAATGATCTTAAATACCATCACCTCACCAAAATCTCATTGACGGACAGCAGGATTTGTAAGAACTGCCTTTAACTCTTCAGTTCCAACCCTGTGAACGAAATCCCCAAAACTTTCTCCCTCTTTTTTATTTTGAAGGTAGAACTTTATAAGTCTTTCGATAGCTTCTTCCACCTTATCTAAGGGTAGGCCTTGGATTATCTTGAACCCTTCTCTTTCCTTTGAACCTCCAACAAAGATATCCACCGCAAGGACTGCTCTTCCGTTTACTTTAGTTTTAGTTCCTACAAATCCTATATCTCCTGAACCGTGCTGGCCACATCCTTTGGCACAAGCAGACCAATGCATTCTTATAGGTACATCCAATTTTACTTTTTTGGAAAGATACTCGGCTACTCTTACAGCGTCGCTTTTATTGGGAATAACACCAAAAGCACAAGTATCACTACCGGCACAGGCTATAAGGTGAGTGTACACAGGATTGGTGACCGTTGTAAATTTATCGAAGAATTCCTCTTTGAGAAGTTTTTCAAGGTTTTCTTCGGGAACGTTGGGAATATAAAAGTTTTGGTACACGGTAAGTCTTAATTCTCTGCTTCCGTATTTTCTGGATAGTTCGGCAGCTTCTCTGAAGTCCTTTGCGGTGATTTTGCCCGCGGGGACTACAACCAAAGTAGCAAAGGTTCCGTTTCTTAAATTTATAACTCCCTCCCTTTCCCCCTGTTTATCAACCAGTTCTGTACCCTTTTCGGGAAAAGCCTTATACAGTCTCCTCTCCAATTCTTCCCTGAATCTTTCTACTCCCCACTCTTGAAGAAGAAAAAATAACCTGTTTTTTGACCTATTTTCCCTGTTTCCGAATTCTATATACGTGTCGAACACGGCTCTACATACATCTATAACTTCATAGGGTTCTATAAACATATTCATATCCAGAGCTTTTACCGGCCCACCCGAACCTATTTTTCCACCCAAATATAGGTTAAAGCCTAATCTTCCGTCTTTCTCTGAAAGGTATAAACATATATCGTTGTACATTGCGTTTATGCAGTCCGTTTTAGAACCCAGAATTGAAACGTTAAACTTTCTGGGAAGGTCTGCATACTTCTTTTTACCTAAGAATATATTCGTGATCTCCTTAGAAAGTCTTAGTGTATCTATTAAGGAATCTTCAGCCAGACCGGTGAGAGGGTCTCCCACTACATTTCTTATGTTGTCCATTCCCGTTTGAAGGGTTGTAAGTCCTACCGCATTCAGAGCTTCAAGTATTTCAGGAATATTTTTTAATTCAACCCATCTTATTTGAAGCTGTTGTCTTGAAGTTATTTCAATCTGTCCCCTTGCAAACTTTTCTGCAAGATGAGATACAACCTTAGCCTGCTCGTAAGTTAATCTTCCGTTAGGGACTCTTATTCTGAGCATGAAGTAGCCGGGTGTAGCTTTTCTGTAGAAGATTCCGTACCATTTAAATCTTACATCTCTATCATCTTCCGGAATTTTTTGCCAATCACCTTCTTCAAAGTATTTCTCCATTCTCCTTTTGAACTCTTCATCAAAAGGATGTAATTCCTTTTTTATCTTCTCTATCTTATTTTCCCTTTTGGGTTTTTCTTTTACGTACTGTCTGAGAATCTGTTCTACCAATTCTGCACAACTTCCACAAGATGTTGAAGCTTTTGTAAGCGCTTGAATATCTTCCAGAGATTTAGCTCCTTTTTCGAGGATAGCTTTTACTATTTCTCCTTTACTCACAGCATTACAATTGCAAACTATATCACTATCTTTAAGTTCTTCAACTTCACCAATACCCTTGGGAATTATATGTTTTATTAAAAAAATGGGTCTTTCTTCACTTATATCTTTCCCCGTTTTTATCAATTCAAGTAGGTAATTGTTTCCTTTAATATCACCGTATAAAATACTTCCTACAACCTTATTGTTCCTTATTACAGCTTTCCTGTATATTCTCTTACCGTTGTCGAGGAAAGAAACAACCTCATCCTTTTTCCCTTCTTTAAATTCACCTGCAGAGAATAGATTAATACCTGCAACTTTGAGCATTGCGTGAGTGATAGAACCTTCGTATTTCTTTTTATTCCCAAAAACCACGTTGTAGGCACAGACCTTTACCTGCTCCATTATAGGAGCTACAAGTCCGTAGGTTTTTCCCCTGTGTTCTATGCATTCTCCTACCCCGTAGACATCGCTTGCCGAGGTTTCGAGGTAGTCGTCTACAAGAATTCCCCTATTTACCTTAATTCCCGAGTTTTTAGCAACATCCACATTTGGTCTGATTCCGGTGGCTATTACCACGAAGTCCCCTTCAAGTTCTTCGCCGCCCTCAAACCTTACTCCCTGAGCTTTCCTTTCTCCCAAAATCTCAGTGGTCTTTTTGTTTAAAAGAACCTTTATTCCCATAGATTCCAAGTCCCTTTTTAAAAGTTCTGAAGCGGTTTTGTCCAGTTGTTGTTCCATTAAGGTGTCAAGTATGTGAACCACAAAAACCTCCAACCCAATGTCCTTGAGAGCCTTTGCTACTTCAAGGCCAAGCAGTCCTCCCCCTATTACTATTGCCCTTTTTGATACCCTCGCAAAGTCCAGAATTTTATAGACATCATCTATTTTTCTGTAAGTAAATACTCCTTTCTTCTCAATACCTTTTATCGGTGGAATAAAGGGTTTACTACCGGT
>DQVZ01000131.1 GCA_015661465.1 Aquifex aeolicus | reverse complement strand
CTTACGTTAATTTTGAGAACCGTATGCGATAAATTTTCTTACATTAACAAAGGTAGTTTAGCCGTAAGAATTCCGAGAAAAGGGTTTATTAAAGAACTTCTTAAAACGTTTGCCAAGCCTGTAGTTGCTCCGAGTGTCAATCCTGAAGGTAAGAAACCTGCGGAAACTATAAGCGAAGCTGTTAAATATTTTGGAGAAAAGGTAGCACTTTACGTTGATGCGGGAGAAATTAAGGGTAAACCTTCAACTATCCTTGACTTGAAGGAGAGTATAAAAATTGTTAGGGAGGGAAAGGTAAGAAAGGATACAATTGAAAAAATCCTTAATCGTAAACTTTAACTACGTTGTAAAATGTATCCCTTTCCGCTGGGATTTTGCCGGATTTCTTTATAAGATTTACAAGTTTATCCACGGAATGCCCATAGGCGGATTTAGTTCCGGCAGCGTGGACAATTTTTTCTTCTTGAATAGTTCCGTCTAAATCATCTGCACCGAAATTTAAGGCTACCTGAGCTACTTTTTCCCCGAGAGTAACCCAATACGCTTTTATATGGTCAAAGTTATCGAGATAAATTCTCGAAATAGCTATAGTTTTGAGGTCATCAACTGAAGAAGTCCTGTATCCACCTAACCTCGTTCCTTCAGGCCAATATGCCAAAGGAATGAAAACCTGAAACCCGCCGGTTTCATCTTGAAGTTTTCTTAACATCTCCATATGTTCTACCCTTTCCTCTATAGTTTCTACGTGGCCGTATAGCATAGTCGCATTTGTGGGAATTCCCAATTTATGTGCAGTTTTGTGGACTTCAAGATATTCCTCAGCATTTGCTTTATAGGGAGCTATTATCTGTCTTACCCTATCCGAGAATATTTCTGCTCCTCCTCCCGGAAGTGCGTCCAGACCTGCGTTTTTAAGTTCGGTAAGCACCTCTTGGTAGCTTTTCCCAGATATCTTAGCCATATGATGTATCTCAACGGCAGTCCAGGCTTTAACTATAATATCTGGAAATCTTTTTTTTACCTCCCTTACAATTTCTATATACTTGTCATAATTCCAGTAGGAAGGTATTCCTCCTACTATGTGAACCTCTCTTCCTCCCATCTGGTAGAGTTCTTCTACCTTTTTAAGGATTTCCTCCATGTCCATTTCGTAAGCTCTTGGGTCTGACTTTTTCACTCCAAAGGCACAAAAATCGCATTGGTACATACATACGTTCGTAGGGTTTATCTGTCTGTTTACTATAAAGTAGGCATACATTCCATTTTTTTTGCGGTTAATGTATTCTGCAATTAAGCCAAGAGCTGTAAGTTCATTACTCTTGTATAAGTAAACAGCTTCTTCCTGATTTATTCTCTTTCCTTCTAAAACCTTTTCCGCTATTCTTAAAAATTCCTTATCTTTTACGGTGTTAAAAATAGACTCCACCACTAATTCCATTTTTCCCTCCGATAGAAAATTTAATTAAAAGATAAACTCTATCTATAGTTTCGTAAACTCACTCTTGACAGGTTCTATTTCGTTTACCTTCTCAAGTAAGTTATTTTCCCTGAAGTAAACACCGTAGAGCCAATCTAAAGTTATACCTCCTTATAAAAATAATACTAATACTCTGATGAATAGTAATAATAAAGAATTACAGGTCTTAATATAGTGTTTATTTCTTCGTCTTTACATTTGACCGACTTCCCGAGAAGATAAGCGGATAGGGCTATATCCTCATTTAAAAATTTCAAGTTTGGTAGGAGCTTTAAATTTTCAAAATCCAACCTGCTTTTGCTTCCTACGACAAATCCCCATTCCCCCATAGTCGGTATGTTTACTACGAAAGGAATTACCTCAAAGCCGGCACTTTTGACAGTTCTCAATATAGAACAGAAAACCTTTCTTTTATAAAAAACATCCCCGGCTTGAGTAATAAATACTCCTTCTTTTGCAAGTAAACTTTTAAGCTTTTTATAAAATTCCAAAGAATATACCCTCGCACTGGAAGTAGTTCTTGGGTCTACAAGGTCTATTATTATTAAATCGTACTTTTTTGTTTCTGAAAAGACAAAGTTAAAGGCATCTTCCAAGATGGTTTTCACCCTTGGGTCTTTGAAACTGGACTCATTTAGCTTTCTCATTACGGTATGATAGGTTGAGAATTCTATCATTTTTTTGTCCAAATCTACTAGGGTTATTTCCTCAAAAGGGTATTTTTTTACCTCTCTCAGGGCAAGGCCGTCCCCTCCGCCCAGTATCAGTGCCCTTTTGAAATTTTTTAAAAATCCTGCGGGTATGTGTACTAACGTTTCGTGGTATCTTACCTCGTCAAGAGTTGAAAACTGCAGATGACCATCGAGGTATAAGGAATAATTGTTTCTATACTGGGTAAGGATTATTTTTTGGTAAGGAGTTATCTCAAAGTAGATTATCTTCTCTCCGTAGAGTTTTTGCTCTTGATAAAGGATTAAGTCTTTAGAAAAAATTCCGTAAAGAATTAAAAAAATAGCTACAATTGGCGGAATGATTTTCAAAAGTTTACCTCTATAGAGATAAAAGGCAAAGAGTATTGCGGTAATGAGGTTTAGAAATCCCGCAAGAAGGGTTGTATAGATTAGCCCCAGCTTTGGAAGAAAAAAATAGGCATAAAAGAGTCCCGCCGGAACAGCTCCTAAATAATCCTTTTCAAGAATTGCGGATATATTTACTTTCAACTCTTCGTAGAGATTATTGATTCTTACCGCTATAGGTATTTCCAGACCTATCAGAGTTCCGATAATACCCGAAAGTATGTATATAACTGTTTGGAGTTTCATAAAGTCATAGGCAAAGGAGTAAGCTATTAATGGTGAAGTACTTACTCCTATTGACAAAAGGAGTTCTGCAAATATAAATGTGCTTACCAAATATTTATTCGGGATGTATCTGCTCAAATGGGAACCGAGTCCCATGAAGAGGAGAAAAAGAGATATGATTACGCTCCACTGGAATACAGCATTTCCCAAAAGGTAGGTTGCTACCGTGGATATAGAGTATTCCGCCACGATACCCGCGAAACCTGTAAAAAATATAGAAATCTTTATAATGAAGGAAGGCTTCATCCTATAAGGACCATGGTAATAAAAGCACTGGTTAAAAACACTGCTCCCAAGGTAAGGGAAGCGCTGAGATTGTTCTCTATGATTTCAGCGGAAAGAAGAACCTTCCTGAATATAACGTACTCAAATAAAAGGTATAGGATAACCATGAGAATCTGGGAGATGAGAAAATAAAATAGTGTTGTGAAGATGTCCAAAAATATATTTCCTAGAAATTCCCCAGATATGGAATTGAAGATTACCAGTGAAACGGCCACAGTAAGACTTCCTAGAACTAGAGATGCGGATAAATTATTCTTCTTAACTTCCTCTTGGAAGTCCAATGACAAAACTCTTGAAATTAAAAGGGTTGAAATATATAAGAAAACCATACCCAGAAATAGATAAATTGATGAATAAAACACGGATAGGATTAAATTTTCCTTTCTCCAGTAAGCACCTGAAATTATAAGGCCTATTGCAACGAAGTAAAAGCCCTGAACCGTTCCCGCAGAGAGGTTATTTTTAAGTATTTCTTCCTTAAGGTCTATCTTCCTTAAGAACAATAAATCAAATACATAAACACCTAAAAACATAAAAGAGGTTAGGAAAAAAAGATTAAATAATTCCCTTATGAAGCTTTCGTACACAAAAGTCATATATAGCGTAAAAGAAAGTGCTGTAAGGAAACCGGCGTAAGAAAGGGCAAGGGAACGGTTTTTTTTGGCGAATATTTCCTGTTCGACCTTTACTCTGTTATAGAAAATAAAATCAAAGGTAAACTTGGAAAGTACAACCCAAGCTATAACTAAAATAGCTCCCAGTAAAGAAGCCATACTACTTACCCCCGTATCTTCCCGGAATGGTTCTGTATCTATCCCGATAGTCATACTCAATTCCTCCCCATCCCCAAGGAAGGAAAAAAATTCCTCCACCACCGTTGGATGTACCCTTTACCCTTTCTAAAATCCATAAGTAAAGCCCTTCCCTTAACTCTACGTTTTTTACAATCCTTAAATTAGAAGGTGGAGTGAATCGCTCACCGGCAACTTCTACAAATCTTCCCTTTGAAAATAGCTCACAGTAAAAGTTATTCGTCAATTCAAATCTTTCAACGTAGTGAAGTGTATAAAGATTTAATCTGTATTTTTGTTCCTTTACCAGGTCTTTAAGGATAACTTCACAACTTTTTTCACCGTTAGGTTTGGTTTCTAAAACAACATACCTATACACACCTTTATCGTAGTTTTCTAAAAAGAACTCAAGGACACTTTTCTTAACTTCTTTTACTCCTCTGCAAGAAAGTAGAAAAAGGAAAAAACTAACGAGGAAGTATACCCTCAATTTCCCATTCCTTCAGTTCCCTCCCTTTAAAGGCTTCTACTTCATATTCATCCCAGATTTCTACGTCTATCATCTCTCCGTCTTCATTTTTAAACTCCCAGATAATCACAGGGTAGCTCTCCAGATTTTTTACATACTTAGCTTTTCCCGCGTACTTGAGTTTAAATTTTTTACCGCCCACCGTAATTTCTTCCGGTGGATTCTTGTATTTTCTGTAATGCTCTCGAGGGTCGGGCTGAATACTTTCGGGGTCAATTTCTGAGAAGAAGTATATTTTACCTTCTTCTAGACTCAGAAAACCTCTATTTTCTGCAGAACGTATTTCCCACTCTTTTTCCTTGCTTGCACCGTAGTCATAAAGGGCTATATCTACAACTTCCCATGACTCTCCTTCAAGTTCAATTATGTCGCCCTTTTTCAGTTTTTCGAGAGGTATTTGAAGCAAGTTTACTTCTTCTTTGTGTTTCTCACCTTTGAAAATCTTTCTGAAGAAGCTAAAAGGATTCATATCAGTCGATTCCCAATCTTTTCTTTAATTCTTCAAGTTTCTGTTTACTTCCGAGTCCTCTTAACTTTTTTTCTATTTCTGTTTCTACATCCAGGGAAGTTTCCTGTTTTGCCATTTCTTCATAAGCCTCTGCAAGTGCTTCCTCCTTTTCCACCTTTTCCTTCATCTTTTCAAGCATAGCTATTGTATCGGATGGGTCTACTTTTGCTATTTGTTTGTTAACCTTTTTAACCGCTTTTGCTGTTGACATTCTTGCCTTTAACGTTTTGAGCTCAGCTTCATACTTTGCAATCTGGACTTTAAGTTCATCTATTTTAGCTTGAAGTCTTAAAGCCATATCCTTTTGCTTTTTAGCTTCTTCTTCTAACCTTTTGGAATTCTGCTCATGTAGTTCTGCTTTTTGGAGAAGTTCTGCAGCAAGCTTTTCCGCCTCATCGGAAGATATCTTTCCCTCCTGTGCCTGAATAAGCAGAGCTTCGGCTTTTTTTACCAAAGCTTTAGCCCTTTCCTTTTCATTCTTAGCTTCCTTTTCGAATCTTATTTGGCTTGCCTTAACCTCAGCGAGGGCCTCCATGGCATCTTTTAGCTGTTTTTTAAGTTCCCTTATTCCTTCTTCTGTTATTTTTATAGGGTCTTCGAGTTTATCAACTACCGAATGAGCTTCCGCTTTTATTACCCTTAGCAATCTTTTTAATAATCCCATATTAAGCCTCCTTTAGAATTTTCAAAAGTTCATCTCCCCATTCTGCAAGGAATATTTCCAGAGAAGATATACTAGCTTCTAACTCTTCATAGTCCAGAGTATCAAGTCTTAAAGTTTGCCTGTAAAGGAGTATTCCGCCTTCCTTATCTATGGCAAAAGCTCCGAATGGCATTTCTCTGTTTCTTTCCAAAAACCAGCCGTAGTATTTTTCCGAGACTTTAGCGATAGGTTGTTCAATTACAAGCAAATCCCCCTCACAATCAATAATCATATTCTTTATTCCCCTATCTTCATCTTCCACTATGATAAGTTCTTCTTCGGGAATTTCCTCCTTAATTTCAAGTCCCAAGTCTAAAACCATCTTCTTTACATCTTCAAAACCAGCCATAATTTACACTCCTTTTTTAATTTATTCCAATTTTATAAGGATATTTTAGGCTTTTTCATTTTTGTGATATTTTTATTCTAAGTTATGAATGATTGGCGAGGCATTATAGAACACTACAGGAAATACTTACCCGTGAGTGATAACACACCTGTTATCACACTTCATGAAGGCAATACACCTCTCATAGAAGCTAATAACCTCGCTAAAGCGATAGGTTTTAAGGGGAAAATTTATTTGAAATATGAAGGTTTAAATCCCACAGGTTCTTTTAAAGATAGAGGAATGACACTTGCTATTTCTAAAGCTGTAGAAGCAGGAAAGAAAGCGGTTATTTGTGCCTCTACCGGGAATACTTCTGCTTCTGCAGCAGCTTACGCAGCAAGAGCCGGACTTAAAGCATATGTACTTCTACCTAAGGGAGCTGTTGCCATAGGAAAGCTATCGCAGGCCATGATATACGGAGCTAAAGTTTTAGCCATTCAGGGAACTTTCGATGATGCACTTTACATAGTAAGGAAGATAGGAGAAATGTTTCCCGTCGAAATAGTAAATTCCGTAAATCCTTACAGGATAGAAGGCCAAAAGACCGCGGCTTTTGAAATTTGTGATGTTCTCGGAGATGCTCCCGACTATCATTTCATTCCCGTGGGAAATGCAGGAAATATAACCGCTTACTGGAGAGGATTCAAAATCTACTACGAAGAAGGTAAGGTTTCAAAGTTGCCTAGAATGATGGGATGGCAAGCCGAAGGAGCGGCTCCTATAGTTAAAGGTTATCCCATAAAGAATCCCAAAACTGTAGCAACTGCTATAAAAATAGGAAATCCTTACAGTTGGAAATCAGCACTCAAAGCTGCTCAGGAAAGTGGCGGAAGGATTGATGCGGTAAGCGATAGTGAAATACTCTACGCTTATAAATTGATAGCTTCTACAGAAGGAGTATTTTGTGAACCTGCATCTGCAGCAAGTGTTGCAGGCCTTATAAAACTCGTTAGGGAAGGTTTCTTCAAAGGAGGAGAAGTTGTTACGTGTACTCTAACGGGAAACGGTCTCAAAGACCCGGATACGGCCATAAGGGTATGTGAAGACCCGATTACTGTTCCGCCCGAGCTGGATAAAGTTTTGAAAGTTTTAGGTTTCTAAAATTTCTATTTCCAAATCTCCGAAAGGTTTTTCTTGGGAAAGTCTTATCTTATTGTCAAAATCGAGATAAAGCAAAGCGATAAACTGGGGAACAAAATCCTTTTTATTTAGGAAAGTTAAAAAACTCAATCGCGTACCTACTTCTAAACCCTTGAAAAATTCCCACAACTCTTCCAGAACATCTTCAAACTTTGAGATATGAATGGGAATTTCTCTCCTTTCTGTACGGGTTTTCTTCCTCGTAGTCTTACTTGTTTTCTTTACCTTCTTGATACTCTTCTGTATCTCCTTTAAGTTTTCCTTCAGTTCTTCCTCTATTTCTTTATACTCCTTTTCAAACATATCGGCGATTTCTTTTAGGGTATATTTTCTTTTTCCGTGTTTTCTGGGAGGTTTGGGAAAGAGAACATCTACTTTCTTTTTCAAAAGGAAAGAAGCAGCTACTATAGCCCTTGCCGGGATTCTTAAGTCGAGAAGTTCCCTTCTCCTTATTTCTTCTATATAGAGGTTTGCAAGCTCAACAATGTCTACCTCCCAAGGATCAAGCTTTCCCTCTTCTATTAAAGGAAGAATGAGAGAAAAGGGATGTTGTTCTTGAAAGCGGAAATATCTCAACTGAGTTTTGCCCCTTCCGGTATATCTCTATCGGGCACTATTACGGAAAGCTTTTCCCCATCGGATGCCGCAAGTAACATTCCCTGAGATTCTATACCGAATATTTTTCTGGGTTTCAGATTCGCAACTATAACTATTTTCTTTCCTACAAGTTCTTCAGGATTGTAATATTTAGCTATACCTGCAACTATAGTCCTTTTCCCATTTCCTAAAGAAACGGTAATTTTTAAAAGCTTCTCTGAACCTTCCACCTTTTCTGCAGAGATTACCTTTGCAATCCTCAAGTCGACTTTTAAGAAATCTTCAATTCCTATAACCGCCTTTTCTTCCATGAAAAACTATTTTAATCCTAAACATTCCATCCTTATATTCAGCCTTAACTTTCCATCCGAGTTCATGAATAAGCTTTTTTACTACAGCAAGACCTAGTCCCATACCCCTCTGGGATTCCCTGTAAAACCGTTCAAATATCTTATTTATATCCCTTACAGGTTTGGAAGTGTTTTCTACTATCAATTCTCCCTCTCTCAAGAAAACCTTTACCTTTCCGTTCTTTACGTTATGCTTGAATGCATTAGATATTACATTATCTAAGATTCTTCTTACTACTCTTTTATCTGCAAAGATTTTTACATCTTGTAAATCCGTCACCACCTCTATATCGGGATACACGCCGGAGAAATCTTTCAAAACTTCGGTAACTAATTTCTTCAGATTTACTTCTTCTTGTTTTAACAGAGCTTCTTCCGTAAGAGGATTTAAATTCTTCTTTAAGTATATTAGCTGATTTACGGCCATTTCCATACGTTCTATACTTTCGTCGTTATATTTCTTTTTTAAAAGTTTCAGGTTTATTATCAAACTTGTTATAGGTGTGTTCATATCGTGGGCTATATCCCTGGCTACATCAGATATCAGTTCAACGGCTTTTCTCAAAGGAGTTATAGCGTAAAGAGCAAGTCCGAAGGAAAGGGTTAAGTTTACCAGTGTAAACCCTATGAAATATACCCCATAATCGTAAAAAATTTCTTTAACATCTTCTTGAAATTTTTCTTTTGGATAGATAATTTTGAGGACATCTTTTTCCACCCCGGGTATAGGGATGATTATGTAAAGTCCACTTTCATCTTCCATAAGTTGATAGAAATGGTTAGGCTTTTCTACTTCAACTAATTCGAGTTTATAATTTTCCCCTTTAAAGGTATAGGAGTAATTTACAAGTTCTAAGAATATATTATGCTTTTGATGGTCTATTTCAATTCTTATAAGCAAAATGAATATAACACTTACCAATAGTTCAATAGTCATGAAGAAAATAAGAAAAGCTTTTATAATGGCTTCTTTTTCGTATTGATTTTTGGGAAGGATTTTACTAATCAAGGACATACCCAAAGCCCTTTACCGCGTGAATGTTAAGCTTTGTCTTCTTCTTCAGTGTATTTATTATCACCCTCAAACCGGTGGGAGATGGATTCCTCATGCAGTTGTAGAGGGTTTCCTTTGAGACAACTTTTCCTCTATTTTTCAAAAGTTTAAGTAGTATGCACCTTTCCACCTCTCCGAGTTCTAACTCTTCCTCACCCAAAAAGAAGCGACCATCCTTATAAATAAGTTCTCCGTACTGGAGTCTATCACTCTTTAGCCTGGCTTTTAACCTTATCAACAACTCTTCAGGGTCGAAAGGTTTTTTTATGTAATCCTCAGCACCTGCTTCAAAACCTTCCGCTATAGTGGAAGTGTCCGTAAGGGCACTGATTATTAAAGCCGGTGTATCATCTTTGATAAGCTTTAAATATTCTATGAGCTTTATTCCATTTCCATCACCCAAGTTTACATCTATTATGTAAGCTGTGTAAAATCCGTTCTCTAACTTCTCAAGGGCTTCTTCATAGCTGAAGGCTGTATCAACGTTGTACCCATGAGCTTCTAGATAATCCTTTAAACTGATGGCAAGGATTTTATCATCCTCAACGAGAAGTATTTTTTCTCCCATACTTAAAACCTTATACCAAACTTTACTGACAAACTTCTATCGGTAGCTTCCTCGTTTAATCCTTTGCTTAAATTAATTGTGGTGTATAAATCTCTCGTTATATCAAAAAGGATAAAGAAGTTTATATACTTGTTGTAAATACTTCTTACCGAGGATTCTATAAAATCCAATGAAAAGTTTGCATACACTGAAGAAAAACTGTATCCGTACCCAAAAGAAAACAGCCAGGTATCCCTTCCTGAAGGGTTACTGCGAAAAGCTCTATCGATATAAAAGAAGATATCGGATTTTCCTTTAAAGTAATTAAAGAAAAGGGAGGGTGTAAAGTTTACGTATCTGGAGCTTATATCTTCCGAAGCTGTAGGTATAGTTATTCTTAAACCCGTGTATATTCCGAGATTTTTTATAAATTTTCTATAGCTCATGTAGAGGGAGGAATTTCCAAGACCCTTTCCTACATTTCTTATGTAGGTGTAATAACGTATTGTATAAGAAACGTAAAACTTCCTAAAAGATGCTGCCAAGGAATAAGAAATACTGTTGGATTCATAATCTTTACCCTCGGAGTGAGTAAAACCCACTCTTAAGTAAAATTTAACCTTCTTTCTTTTTATCGGGATTTCTTTTACCGGACATCCGTATTGGTCCACTATTACGAAAAAAGGTGTATTGGGGCACTTGTCCATACTGTCTTCTACACCGTCGAGGTCGGAATCTTGAAATCCAAAGGAATAGCTAAAGCTGAAAAGAATAGCTCCTAAAATAACCTTCTTGTCCATTGTGTGCTAAGTAATTTTATCCTTTATCCATTTTAATCTTCTCTTTCCCTGTATTTTTTCCTTTCTTCCTTTTCATAGTCTTTTCTCTCTTCATGATATTCTTCACGGGAAGGACGGTATACTTCCTTTTCTGGTATCTCTTCGAACTCAGGTTCTCCCCTTATTGATTCATGGCCACGTTCTTCGTGTTTTTCCCCTTTTTCTGTGAATTTTTCTTCATATTCTGATTCAAAATCCATGCCTCTATATTTACGTTCCTCTATATGTAATGGAGGTTCTTTCTCTCTTTTATGGATTTCCTCTTTTTCGTATTCTCTTTCATCCCTTTCATGATGTCTTCCTTTAAACTCTCTGTAGAGTTCTCTTATTACCTTTTCCCTTTGTTCTTCGTTTAGTTCTCTTAGCTTCAGTTTTAAACGGTTCATATATATGTATCTTTCATGCGGAGGAACGGATTTTATTTTATCTATCAATTCCAGAATTTCCCGTTCCGATGAGAAAACTATAAAGAAAGAGAAAAAAGTTATAAGAATTAGTTTCATTATCAAAAATTTTAAGAAAAAAGAAAAAGGGAATAAAAAATAGGGGAAGGGGG
>DQVZ01000242.1 GCA_015661465.1 Aquifex aeolicus | reverse complement strand
TTTTGTGTGAAATTTTTAACCCGAGATGCGAAAAATGTTCTAAAAAATGCAGTAAAAAATCTAAATCTTTCTGCGAGAAGTTACTTTAAACTCCTAAAAGTTGCAAGAACTATAGCGGATTTAGAGGAAAGTGAAAACATAAATGAATCACATATTTACGAAGCATTACAGTTTAGAATATAAATTATTAGGATTTTTAACTGGAGGTATTGAGAATGAAGTTGAAGTACATCCTTTTTGGCGGACTAATTTTAGGATTGTTTGCTTGCGAACAGCCTAAAGATAAAGGAGAAGATAAGACCGAAGCTCCTAAAACCGAGGAAGTAAAGAAAGAACAAAACCAACAAACTAAGAAAGGAGCTACCGAGACTAAACAGGAAGAAACGAAAACAGTAGCCCATGCAGGAAAAGGAAATCCGGATAAAGGCAAGGCAATATTTAATTCAAAGGGATGCGCCTCTTGTCATCAACCTGCGGTGGATACTGTAGGACCTTCACTCAAGAAGATATCTCAAGCTTACGGAAGTGTTGATGAACTCGTAAAGTACTTTAAGGGGGAAGCTAAACCGAGGGTATGGCCTGATAAAGCGGCTATAATGAATCCTCAACTTATGCAACTTAAAGGACTCTCTGAAGGTGAGCTCAAAGACCTCGCTTCCTTCATTCTCTCTCACAAGTAAATCTTTTCTCTTTTCTTATATAATCTTTTTGTCTATAATGCAGACTATTGAAGGGGGTTAGTATGGTTAAGGTAAAGATGAAAACTAACCGTTCTGCGGCTAAGAGGTTTAAAATCACTGCAAAAGGGAAAATAAAGAGATGGAAATCCGGAGGAGCTCACTACAATACTAAAAAATCTTCTAAGAGAAAAAGACAGTTAAGGAAGGCCACATACGTTAAGGCAAATATGCTCAAACACGTCCAAAAACTCCTAAAGGAGTTCTGATAACTTCCAAAAAGGAAGTGTGAATTATTTTTTCATCTCCGTTTTCGAATTTCACTTTCGCCCTTTCTCCCTCTACTCTGATAACTATACCTTTGCCGAAAACCCTATGGATAACTTTATCACCTTTTCTGATACTCCTGTTAGGAATTAAATCTTCTTCATATTTAACCTTCTTTTTCCTGAAAGCGGAAAGGTCAAGGAGATTCCTGGGTATATCGGAAAGGAACCTGCTAGGTTTTCTACTTTCGGATTTGGTATAGCTTAGGAAAAGTAAATCCTTTGCACGTGTAATTGCAACGTAAAACAGCCTTCTCTCTTCTTCCAGTTCTCTTAAATCTTCTATGGATTTGTGGTGAGGAAGTATACCTTCTTCTAACCTTGGTAGAAAAACTACGGGAAACTCCAATCCTTTTGCAGAATGCATCGTCATAATTCTTACCGAGTTTTCTTCCTCTTCCTCCAACCCTGTGAGTGAAATCTCATAGAGTAAATCCTCCAAGGTATACCCCTTCATGTAGAAATCCTTAAGGGATTTTAAAAACTCTTCCACATTTTCTACTCTCTCCTCCCAATCCTTTTTAAATTTTTCTTTTAGAAGTTCATAGTAATCTATCTTTTCTATAAAGTCTTTTAATCTTTCATGGTATTTCTCAGGTTCCTTGTAGAGAGGTGTTACAGCCTTGAGGAAATTATACACTGCTAAAGCGGTATTCCTGCCGAGCTTTTTAAGACTATCCTTAGAAGCCTTCAGCCAGTTCCCTTTAAAGTGCTCTCTTACTACCGAAAAGCTCTTTTCTCCGAAACCTTTCACAAAAAAATCTATAAGCCTTTTAAAGGCAATCTCATCCGATGGGTTATTCACGAGCCTGAGAAGGGCTACCAGATTCTTTATTTCCACTCTTTCATAAAACCTTACGGTTCCTACAACTCTGTAAGGAATACCCACCTTAAAAAATGTTCTTTCATATACGTCCGTGATATAACCTGCTCTCACTAAGATCGCGAAATCCTTGAAGTGATAATCTCCTGCAAGTTCTTTAATTTTATTAGCTATCCATACTGCTTCCTCCTCTTCGTCTTTAAAGCGCCTCACGTAGGGCTTTTCTCCTTCTCCTCTTACTCCCTTTAGCTTGG
>DQVZ01000225.1 GCA_015661465.1 Aquifex aeolicus | reverse complement strand
TAATCGCCTCTCCTAGATTTTCTTGAGAGGACATCTTTGTGGTAAGCACACCGGCTGCGGTAGAAAGCAAAAGAGCGGGAATCTGGGAAGCCAGTCCCTCACCTATAGACAAAATTGTGTAAGTTTGCAGAGCGGTAGTAAAATCCATACCCCTTATTGCTATACCTACAATTAATCCACCTATTAGGCTGAGAAAGAGGATAACGAGTGCTGCAATAGCGTCTCCTCTTATGAATTTACTTGACCCGTCCATAGCGGCATAAAAGGAAGATTCTCTCTCGAGTTCCTTTCTTCTTCTTTTGGCTTCTTCCTCGGTAATGAGCCCTGCGTTTAGGTCTGCATCTATTGCCATCTGTTTTCCGGGAAGAGCATCGAGGGTAAACCTTGCAGCAACCTCGGAAATCCTTTCCGCACCCTTTGTAATTACGATGAAGTTTATTACTATAAAGATTAAGAAGACTATCAGACCCACTACTACGTCATTCCCCGCTACGAGTTTACCGAAAGCCTCTATTACTTTTCCCGCAGCGTGTGTTCCTTCATGGCCGTGAAGTAAAATTCTGCGGGCGGCAGCTATGTTGAGGGATAATCTCATAAGTGTTCCAAGAAGCAGTATTGACGGAAAGGAAGAGAACTCAAGAGGATTTTTAATGAAGAAAGTTAAAAGTAAAACACTCAAAGAAAAAGTTATAGATAATGTAAGGAGTAAATCCAGTAAAAAAGCAGGTATCGGAATTATTATTGCGGAGAGAATAAAAACAACTGCTAAGATTATCCAGAGTTCCTTACCTTTCATGAAGCGAGGGCTTTTAGCTCTTTAAGAATTTGGAACTGTCTTTCCATAACGTATTGACCTATTAAAGACTCATGTTGAGGAGATAGGTCAACAAACTTAAATCCGGCGCGATATCCGTGGTCGTATGCAACAATGTACCTGCATTCACCTTTGACCTTTATATCCTTATCTTTTATGTGGAATTCCAATATAACTATCTCATCGGGTTCCACCACCTTAGCCTGTAAGAATATACCTATTCCCCCTACGGATATATCGACCATTTTTCCTACTATATTTTTCTCGAGTATATAAACTGGAATAGGTTTTTCGGGTTGAACCCTTACATGTTGCCTCTTTTCTATAAATGCTTCCTCATAACTAACAGCTCTTGCAAGAATAGTTTTTTCATTCCTTTTCATTACTTCAAACTTCACAGGATTCGTCAGATTTTCGGATTTTGCATGAAAGAAATCTCCTATGTTTAGAATAGGTAAAGCCAAACATCTTTCTGTAAATTCAATTTCCACAATATCATCATCCAGGTCTTTTATCTTCCCTTTACAGTATATTGGAAGCTCTTTATAGGAAAACACGAAAAGAACACTTTCTTCCTTTAGCTTTATAAGTTCTACTTCCTTCAGCAAGAATTTTCTTTCTTTTTCTTCCATTTGTTTTACTTTCTTGAGTTCCTTATTAATAGTTTCGAAGTATTCAGTGTAGGCTTTTTCCACAGCTTCAAGAACTTCTTCTATAGTATTAAAAAGTTTTTTTAGTATATCCACATCAGAACGGTTTAGTTCCTCTTTCGTTTTAAGCAAATAATCTAAAAAATCCCTAAGAATTGTAAGAAGTATACTGGATATTACAGGTTTTATGTTTTTGCCTCTGAGTGCATAGCTGAGGGCTAAGTTGTAGAAGAAGTCTTTGTGGATTTTTTCTTTAAAAAGTTGATTGTAAAAGGTATCTGCTACCTTCAAAATTTCCTCATCATTTTCTACATACCTGTCCACAAGGGTTTTCAATTTCTTCGTGTATTCCTCTTCGTAGCTCCTGAGGAATTCTCTTAGTG
>DQVZ01000270.1 GCA_015661465.1 Aquifex aeolicus | reverse complement strand
TTGTAAAACGATGTTTTATATGTAAAATAAAACATACCTCAGGAGGTGTTTTAAATGGTGGTAAATCCGGAAGTTATAGAGGAAATTAGGGAAAAACTAAAGGAAGTAAAAAATAAAGGTTTTAAAAAGAAGATTTTAATTACCGACCTTACTCCCAGAGATGGACAACAGTGTAAGTTGGCAACCCGTGTGAGAACCGACGACCTTTTACCTTTATGTGAAGCTCTTGATAAATGCGGATTTTATGCGGTAGAGGTTTGGGGAGGAGCAACCTACGACGTTTGTCTGAGATACCTCAAGGAAGACCCCTGGGAAAGACTGAGGAGAATAAAAGAGGTAATGCCCAATACCAAACTCCAGATGCTCTTCAGGGGTCAGAACATAGTAGGATACAAACCCAAGAGTGACTATACCGTCAAAAAATTCGTTGAAAAGGCTATAGAAAACGGAATTACAGTATTCAGAGTTTTTGACTCTTTGAACGACAACAGAAACATAGAAACCGCGGTGAAAGCTATAAAGGAATTCGGCGGAGAGGTTCACGCGGAAATTTCCTATACAAGAAGTCCCATCCATACCTATGAACTCTGGATGAGATATGCAGAAGAACTGGCAGAACTTGAACCCGACTGGATATCCTTCAAAGATGCAACGGGAATAATGCAACCCTTCGAATGCTACCAAATCATCAAGGGAATAAAGGAGGTTACCGGAGGGAAGATCCCCGTTCTTCTTCATAACCACGACATGAGCGGAATGGCTACTATGAACCACATAATGGCTGTTCTCGCGGGAGTTGATATGTTAGATACGGTTCTATCCCCATTGGCATTCGGCTCATCTCACCCTGCAACCGAGACAATAATAGCGGCGCTTGAAGGAACACCCTTTGATACAGGATTAGACCTTCAAAAGGTATCCGAGGCCGCGGAAATAGCTAAGAAGATTAAGAAGAAATATAAGAAGTACGAAACCGAATATGCAGGTGTTAACGCAAAAGTTCTCATACACAAGATACCCGGCGGAATGATATCCAACATGGTTGCACAACTTATGGAAGCTAATGCCCTCGATAAGATAGAGGAAGCTCTCGAAGAAGTTCCCAGAGTTGAGAAAGACCTCGGATATCCACCGCTTCTGACACCCTCTTCCCAAATAGTAGGTGTTCAAGCTGTTCTCAATGTAATTACGGGAGAAAGGTATAAAGTAATCACTAAGGAAGTTAGAGAATACGTAGAAGGAAAATACGGAAAACCTCCGGGACCTATATCTAAGGAGCTTGCGGAAAAGATTCTCGGTCCTGGAAAAGAACCTGACTTTTCCACAAGAGCTGCAGATTACGCTGATCCTCAAGAGTGGGAAAAGGCTAAGAAAGAGCTTCAAGAGCTATTTGGAAGAGAACCTACTGATGAAGAAATCCTACTTTACATACTCTTCCCGATGCAAGCCAAAGAGTTCTTTGAACTCAGAGAAAAAGGGGAACTCCATCCAGAACCAGTGGACGCAGAACTCCCCGAAGTTGCGGA
>DQVZ01000280.1 GCA_015661465.1 Aquifex aeolicus | reverse complement strand
TTTTCGTTGTTTCTATTATTCCTCTCCATCTATTCTCTTTAATTTCATATACTTTGTTAAGAACAAAGTTAAAAATTTTTTATGAAAAGATTTTTCCAAATTCTTCTAAGGGAATATTTGGCTGGGGATTTACATCTAGCGGTGCTACTACACCTCTTTTAAAACGTTCAATCCCAGCATAAGCAATCATCAAGGCATTATCGGTAGACAATCGGGGGTGTGGGATATAAAGCTCAAATCCTAGTTCTTCAGAAGCTTCTTTGAATACCTCTCTTAATCTTGAATTCGCAGAAACACCACCAACCACAACTAATCTTTTTACACCTGTCTGCTCAATAGCTTTGAGGGTTTTCTTTAGAAGTATTTCAACTACCGTCTCTTGGAAAGAAAAAGCAACATCTTCCTTCCTTATATTTTTTTCCTTAGTAAGGAGATTAAGAACAGCTGTCTTTAGTCCGCTGAATGAGAAGTTAAGGCTACCGTCATTAAGAAGTGGTCTGGGAAGTTCGTAAAGTCTTTTTCCTTTTTTTGCCAGTTTATCTATTATAGGACCTCCGGGGTATCCAAGGCCGAGCATTTTAGCCACTTTGTCGTAGGATTCCCCTACAGCATCGTCCAAAGTTCCTCCGAGGAATTCGTAATCCCCAAAATTTTTTACCAGGTATAAATCAGTATGTCCCCCTGAAACCACCAGTGCCAAGAAGGGGTACTCTACTTTCTGTTCCAAAAAGACAGAGTATATATGCCCTTCGAGATGATGTACGGGGACCAGAGGTTTATTGTACTGGTAGGCAATGGCTTTTGCAAAGGCAGCGCCAACTAACAAAGAAAGGATTAATCCAGGGGTTAAGGTAAAGGAGACAAAATCTATGTCTTTTAAATCAAAATTAGTTTCCTTTAACAGTCTATCCAGTAAAGGAACAATGTTTCTTGTATGTTCCCTTGCGGAAAGTTCAGGTACAACCCCCCCGAAGGGAGAATGGACAACAGCTTGGGATAGAATAATATCCCCTATAACTCCTTTTTCGTCGTCGTAAATTGCAAGCGCCGTTTCATCGCAAGAAGTTTCCACCGCAAGAGTTATCATCCTACTTTCTTAAGCTCCTGTTTCCTTTGGAGAATCTCAATGGCTTTTCTCAGCTGAACATCTATATCTGGCAGTAATATAACCTTCTCTGTATGACCCTCAAAGCGTAATTTCCTTATGGTTTCAAAGAGTTTATTCCAGGTTTTCTCGTCCATTTTGACTTCCACATCGGGATTTATTCCCTTCTTATGTATGAGCCTTCCTTTAGGAGTATAGTAGTAAGCAATTGTAAGTTTTATCGCCGAGCCGTCTTCCAGCGGAATTAGATTTTGAACCGAAGCCTTACCGAAAGTCTTTTCACCTACAAGTGTAGCTATATTGTAATCCTGAAGAGCTCCCGCAACTATTTCCGAAGCACTAGCTGAACCTTTGTTTACCAAGACAACTATAGGAAGGTTTTTAGTTATAGGTTCTTTTTCTGCAAAATATCTGTGTAGTTCACCTCTTCTACTCTTTGTATAAACTATGAGTTTACCTTTTGGAATAAATATATCTCCTACATCCACTGCTTCGGAAAGAAGTCCTCCGGGATTGTTCCTAAGGTCTACGATAAATCCGTAAACTCCTTGCTCTTCTAAATCCTTTATCGCTTTTTCAAGGCTTTTTGCTGTCCCTGAGGTAAACTGGGAAATCTTTATGTAGCCTATACCTTTGTAATTTACATATTTAACACTTGGAACCTTTATACGGGCACGAACAATAACAACCTCAATAGGTTTACCTTTACCCTTCCTGAGAATAGTAAGCTTTACCTTTGTACCCGGTTTACCCCTAATTTTTTTGACTACATCCATGAGGGACATGTTGAAGGTATCTTCTCCGTTTATGGCGATAATTATATCACCGGGTCTTAAACCTGCTTTCCAAGCCGGAGTCCCCTCAATAGGTGAAACCACAACGGGTCTTCCATTCTCCATAGTTATCTCTATTCCTACACCTCCGAACTCACCTTCCGTCTCTGACATAAATTCCTTATACTGTTCTGGGGTAAAGAAATCGGAAAAAGGGTCAAGTGAAGATACCATACCGTCTATTGCGCCGTATATTAGCTTTTTTATAGGTACCTGCTCAACATAGTTATTTTCAACTATTTTCAGAACTTCCGAAAAAAGTTTCAGATAAAAGTATTTGTCTTCCTTACCATTATCGGTACTTTGCCCCAATAGAAATCCTGCCAGGAACATTAAAACCAGTGCAGGTATAAAACTAAGTTTCTTCATCTTTCCTCCTTCTGGAAGAGAATTTCCTTTATGTCTTTCATTGTAAAAGAAGCATTCCCAATTTCAGACAAAGCACTGCAGACGGCGTGAGATGATATATTAAAAACCTCTTCCTTACCTCCTTTCAATTTTATTCTAACTATAGCTTTGTCTCCTGAAACGTTTATGATTTCCAATTTCTCTAAGTTAGTAAGGGATATGGAATACTCCACCTCCCCTTTTTTCACCTTTATGTAGGATAATCCTTCACAGGTTGGACTCTTCAATTGGTGTTTTTTGCCCTCTTTATCTATCACAACTATGGATATATTTTTGACCTCGGGGGGGGCTCCCGCGGGTTCCGCCATAGAAAAGGATAGGACGGGGACCAATAAAAAACTAAAGAGGAATTTCTTCATAATATTTTATTGTATAAAAATTTAAAATGCTAAAACTAATTGTAAAAAACGGATATCTAATTGACCCTTCACAGGGGCTTGAAGGTAAATATGACATATTAATAGAAAACGGAAAGGTAAAGAGTATAGACAAGAGTATATTTGTCCCAGATGCGGAAATCATAGATGCCGAAGGGCTGGTTGTATCCCCAGGGTTTATCGATATCCACGTTCATTTCAGAGACCCGGGACAAACCTATAAGGAGGATATAGCCAGCGGAAGCAGGTGTGCCGTGGCAGGAGGATTTACAACAGTTGTATGTATGCCGAACACTAATCCACCTATAGATAGTCCCAACATGGTTGATTATATTTTAGAAAAGGCTAAAAAAGTTGGTCTTTGCAGAATACTTCCCGCAGGGACAATAACGAAAGGACGGAAGGGAAAAGAGTTATCGGATTTATACAGGCTTAAAAATGCAGGATGCGTGGCCTTTACAGACGACGGAAGCCCGGTTATGGATTCAAATGTAATGAGAAAGGCTATGGAGCTTTCCGTCCAACTGGATACGGTTATCTTAGACCACTGTGAGGACGATAAACTTGCCTACGGAGCTGTAAATGAGGGTGAGGTATCGGCACTCCTTGGACTTTCGGAACGTCCCCCGGAAGCAGAAGAAATACTGATAGCACGGGATGGCATATTGGCCTATCATACAGGAGCTAGAATTCACATACAGCATATTAGCACAAGCTTTGGAATAGAACTAATAAAGTACTTTAAGGAAAAGGGAGTAAGAATCACGTGCGAAGTAAATCCAAACCATATAGCATTTACGGAAAGGGAAATTTTGTCCTGCGGAGGAAATGCAAGAGTAAATCCACCATTTAGGAAAGAAAAGGATAGGAAAGCTCTAATAGAGGCCTTAAGGGAAGGAATTATAGATTGTTTTGCTACAGATCACGCACCACATCAAACTTTTGAAAAAGAACTCGTAGAGTTTTCCTCGCCGGGAATGATAGGCCTGCAAACGGCACTCCCTACAGCCCTTGAATTGTACAGGCAAGGGATAATTCCCTTGAAAAGGGTGATTGAGCTCTTTACAATAAATCCCGCAAAAATTTTAAAGTTAGAACTCGGAAGTCTAAAGGCAGGAAAACCCGCGGATATTACGATTTTTGACCCTAGCAGAGAATGGGTCTTAAACGAAGAAACCAGTTTTTCTAAAAGCAGAAATACTCCATTTTGGAATAGGAAGTTAAAAGGTAAAGTGATATATACCATAAAAGAAGGAAAAGTAGTGTATAAAGATTAAGTGTTATGGGAATATTTATAGAGGATTTGCTTCATTTCGGAAACCTTATAAACAATGAGATAGAAGTTATTTTGAGTTCAGAAGATTTCAAGAAAGCTTTTATGAACTTGGACTTCGAGTTTACAGACGGTGTTATGAAGATAAAGGGAAAGAAACGAATCCTCTTTCTCAGTAAAGCCTTTGAGTTCAGGGGGAAGGAAGAAACTAATAAGGTTTATAACTCGAGGAAAGATGAAAAATTAAGTGATTTCGGAATATATTTAAAAATTCTTTCTCCCGACGGACTGGATATTTTGGGAAAAGACAGGAGATTTCAAGAGGAAGGTGAATACCTCAAATTTAGTATTTTTGATGTTTTCAAAAACTCGGAGATATACCAGAAAATTCCAAAACAGTTTAGAGACAAGCTTAAACTCACCAAATATAAGATAAAGAGAAATGGATTATCAATTTTTCTTACTGTAGGGTAGTTCACGAATGAGATGAGGGGAGAATAAGGAAAATTAGTAGCCTTATAATTTTATTTATTGAGGAGGAATATGAATGCCGACATTTAACCAGCTGGTAAAGTACGGAAGAGAGAGAAGAAAAAAGAAATCCAAGGCACCGGCTCTGCAAGGATGTC
>DQVZ01000056.1 GCA_015661465.1 Aquifex aeolicus | reverse complement strand
GGTAAGCTCCGGCAGAATCTTCTTTTTTATTTCCTTAATTTTAATCTTTATGTTTACTTTTCCTATTTCTTTACCTTCTTGGTTGTATAAGGAAAGTTCCTTTAACTCTACTTCTTCTCCTCCTTTTCTACCTTTTAGTGCTTCCTCAACTTCCTGTCTTAAAATTCCTTGTCCCAGAATTACCGAGGTTTCCTGTTTAACTTTTTCTCTCTCCTCTCCTACTTCCTCTACTTCATATTCCAATACTAGAAGATCACCCTCTTCTGCAGGTTCGTCCTCTTCTTTAGGCTCCCATACTGCATTGGTTTCCCTTAGTCTTTCAAGCTCTTCCTTAACAAGCTCTTCTTTAAATTCTATTTTGGGAACCTCTACTTTTAGACCTTCTACATTTTTGAGTTCAAATTCTGGAGCTACTTCAAAACTTACCGTGTAAGTAACCTTACTTTCCCTTTCTTCAACTTGTACTTTTTCAAGGAAAATATCGGCTACAGGTTTTAATTTAGCTTCTTCTAAAGCTTGTTTTAAAGTCTCATCTGCAACTTTCTTTCCTACTTCTTCCTCTACGTAGTCCTTATACTTAGCTTTTATAATCCACAGGGGTGCTTTACCTCTTCTGAACCCTTGTATTTGAACATTTTGCTGGATTTCCCTATAAGTTTCTTCAAGCTTTTCCTTTACATTATTTCCTTGAACTTCTACAGTGAGGGATTTAAAGAGTCCTTCCCTATCTTGAACCTGGACCTTCATTTTTACCTCCGGTTTTTAATGGTGCGGGTGGCGGGAGTCGAACCCGCACGCCCTTACGGGCACCGGATCCTAAGTCCGGCGCGTCTGCCAATTCCGCCACACCCGCTAAATACTTTATTATATTTAAATTCGCTTAGGTTTCTAGTATCCCAGATTAGTTTATGAAGTGAGATTTAAAATTTTTGTTATGGAGCTACATCGTGCTGACAAACTTTCGCCTTTTATAGTTATGGATATACTCTCCGAAGCCCAGAAGTATGACGATGTAATACACATGGAAATAGGAGAACCCGACCTCCTGCCTTCACCTCAAGTCATGGAAAACCTGGAAAAGGCTGTAAAGGAGAGAAAGTTTTTTTATACTCCTGCTCTTGGACTTGTCGAACTAAGGGAAAAGATAGCGGAGTTTTACTACAAAAAATATGGTGTAGAAGTATCTCCCGAAAGGATAGCTATAACTCCCGGAACCTCTGGAGCTTTTCTCGTTGCCTACACAATTACTCTAAACGCAAAAGACAGAATTATTCTTCCCGATCCTTCATATCCTTGTTATAAGAATTTTGCTCGTATCCTCGACATAGAACCTGTTTTTGTAAATGTAGATAAAAGTACCAACTACGAAGTTCGTAAGGAAATGATTGAGGAAATCGAAGCTAAGGCACTCCATATATCCTCTCCGCAGAATCCAACAGGAACTTTGTATTCCGAAAAAACTTTAAAGGAGCTTGCCCAGTACTGTGAGGATAAGGGCATCTTTCTTATTTCCGATGAAATTTACCATGGTCTTGTTTACGAGGGAAAAGAGCATACTGCTCTAGAATTTTCGGATAAGGCTATAGTTATAAACGGTTTTTCAAAATACTTTTGTATGCCTGGTTTTCGTATAGGTTGGATTATACTTCCTTCGGAACTGGTAAGAAAAGCAGAAATAGTTATTCAAAACATATTTATATCGGCACCAACTCTCAGCCAGTATGCGGCTTTGGGAGCTTTTGACTACGAATATCTGGAAAAGGTAAGAAAAACTTTTGAAGAGAGGAGAAACTTCCTTTATTCATCCCTTAAAAATCTTTTTACAATAGATGCAAAACCTGACGGGGCTTTCTACATATGGGCAGATATAAGTAAATACTCTAAGGATTCTTACAAGTTTGCTATGGAAGTGCTTAAGAAAGCGAAGGTAGCTATCACTCCCGGAATAGATTTTGGTAAGAACAAAACGAAGAAATATGTAAGGTTTGCTTATACGAGAAGTATAGAGAATTTGGAAGAGGGTATTGAACGTATTAAAAAGTTTCTGGAGAAAATTAGCTGAGCGACGGGGGTGGGATTCGAACCCACGGGCGGGCGAAAAACCCGCCAGGGGATTTCGAGTCCCCCGCCTTAGTCCACTCGGCCACCCCGTCTAATTTAATTAATTTAACTTTTTCTCAAGTTCCCTAAAAGTCTGAGGGATAAATTCTATAACATCTGTAGCTTTTATACTTTCCATGTGATAAGCTTTTTCAGCCTCCCTGCCGGACAATCCATGTATATAAACTCCCAGTTTGAGAGCGTCTTCTATCTCCATTTTTGCCATTAAAGCTGATAATATCCCGGCTAAAACATCTCCTGTACCACCCTTCGCAAGTGCCGGAGTTCCTTCGGTAAATACGTAAGCCTTTCCTTCAGGTGTAGAGATAACGGTTCTTGCTCCTTTTAAAACCAGGTAGCAATTGTACTTTTGTGAAAATTCTTGAGAGAGTTCTATTTGGTTGTAGATGATAGTTTTGGTATCGTATCCTGTAAGACGTGAGAATTCTCCTATGTGGGGAGTAAGCACTGCGGGAATTTTTCTGTTTTTTAAAGAAGATAGATCTCCGTAGTCTGCAAGGTTGTTTATTCCATCTGCATCCAGGAGAATAGGTTTTTCCCACTTTTCGAGTATATCGATTACTATATCCTGTCCTTCTTCATAGCGTTCCATTCCTATACCCAGAGCAAGGACATCATGCTTCTCCTGAAGGTCAACAATCTGTTTTACCGAAAAAATGGAAAGCCTATCTAAGCCTTTTAATGGAATTGTCATTTCTTCTATCAGAAGTGTTTCCAGTATATCGTCTAAATTTTCCGGAATACCTACACTTACTAAACCTGCACCTGTTCTTGTAGCGGCTTTTGCACTCATAGCTACCGCTCCAGTTTTCCCCCTGCTTCCTCCGACTATCAATATATGCCCTTCCTTTGTTTTATACGTGTCTTCTTCCCTTCTATAAAGTTTTAAATGCTT
>DQVZ01000203.1 GCA_015661465.1 Aquifex aeolicus | reverse complement strand
GGAGAAAAAAGTATGCAAGACCTTTAGCGGGTTATGGGAAAACTGAGAGGGAAAGGATTATTATGGATGCCTATGAGGTTTTAAACCCTGAGGAAATTCAAGGGAAAAGGATACTTGTATACGATGATATTCTAACTACCGGTTCAACTGCAAAATATATCGCGAAAATACTTAAAGAATCCGGAGCCAAGGAGGTTCATTTTTACTTTCTGGCCAAAGAGTGATAAAGTTTATGTATCTCTTCCATTATTTCAAAGGAGACTTTTTTAAAGTTTTTCACCGTAGGCTCAATGCCTTTAAATTCCTTAGGTTTACCTATAACTACCTTGACTTTTGCTATTGGTTTTGGGATTATAGCTCCGCGGGGAAGAATCTTATCCGTACCGTGTATATATACAGGCAGTACCGGAAAACCGCTCTTTATGGCTAAAAATCCTAAACCCGGCTTCGGTCTACCGAATTGTCCCGGCTCTACTCTTCTCCCTTCGGGAAAAATACAAATTTTACAGCCGCTTTGGAGGAGCTTTAAGGATTCCTCGAGAATCGGTATATCGTTAATATTTCTTTTTACAGGAAGAGTTCTCATATGTTTTATTAACCATCCGAGAGGAGGCTTAAAAAGGTCTTCTTTTGCAAGGAAAAAGAGAGGCTCAGGAAATACAGCATTCAAGACTGGAGGGTCAAGGTAGCTTCTGTGATTTGCCGCGACAATACAGGGATATTTGGGAATATTTTCTTGCCCTATAACTTCGAGTCTTAGGAAACCTTTAAAAAAGGGTTTTATTAACTTCCAAAGTGGTAGAAAAATGTAAGTTCCTATCGGACTTAAAGGACACTTATCCATATCCGTACCTCATCAATCTATAAGTCTTTCCAATTCTCTTTTTAATTCTTCCCGTGTTTTATTAGTGTCAATCTTCACATAGTTCACATCATCAGGTTTTTCAAAAATTTCCTTTTGTTTTAAATAGATTTTAAAGTCAGCATCGGAAACACCTCTCCTATTTTCTAAACGTATTTTTATTACCCCCTCGGGTGCCCAAGCTAATATAAATAGGACGTCTTTAAAGTTTTTTAAAATAAGTTCCCTCTGCCACCTTCTTAGAAAGGTAGCGTCAAGAACAACCTTTTCACCTTTATTTAAAATTTCCTTAGCTCTATTTACCATTTCTTTGTAAACTCTTACTGTCATATCTTCCGTATAAATACCTTTCCCGAAATCTGCCTTGGCACTTTCTTCCGGCTTAATACCCGCAAGCTCTTTTCTGATAACATCACTCCTTAGCCAAGTATACCCAAACTCTTCGTTAAGTATTGAACTTAAAAAGGATTTTCCCGAACCCGATAGACCGAATATAACTACTACATTTTTCATAGTTTTATGAACTGTCTGCTGGGTTTAAAAACTACTACTTTTCTTTCCGGGATTTCTATTAGTTTCATTTCCTTGAGATTCATTCCCTTTTTTGGCTTTCTATTTTTTACTATGAAAGTACCGAAACCCGAAACTTTTATGTTCTCTCCTTCTAAAATTTTTTCTTCAATTATATTAAAGATTTCCGATACTATATCGTAAAGTTCCTTTTTATTAAGCTTTAAACCGTTTTCTTTAACGAGGCGGTCGTATAGCTTATTGGTTATATCTCTCTTAGTCATAAAGGAATATTATAAAGTGAGGAGGAGAAATATCTCACTGCATTTTCCATTTTTTCTTGAGAATTTCTCCTAATTTGAATCCACCTGTAGAAGAGGAGGATACAACGACAGCTTCTTCTTTTTCTTCTTCAACTTTTGGCTTCTCTTCTATCAACGCGTTTATACTGAAGGTCACCTTACCTTCTTTTGGGTTGAGGTCTATAATCTTCACTTCGTACTCTTGGCCTTTTCTTACACGTATATGTTTTGGAACTTCCGAGAACGGTAATAGCCCTTCAACACCTTCGGGAAGTTCGAGAAATGCTCCGAAGGGAGCAAGCTCTTTTACTGGAAGTTTTACAACATCTCCAACTTTGTACTTTTCCTGAACCTTTTCCCAAGGATTTTCCGTAAGTTGTTTTATACCGAGTTTAATATACTTACCTTCAAGTCCGAGAACAGCAAACTCTCTTTCCTCTCCCTCCTTGAGAACCTCCTCAACCCTCTTGGGTTTTGTCCAAGATAAATCGCTTCTATGGATAATTCCTCTTACACTATCTTCGAGTTCAACTATAGCCCTGCTGCCTTCAATTTTAAGAACTTTACCAACAACTTTAGAACCTGGGGGATGCTTTTGTAGGAATATATCCCAAGGTCTTGGTTGTGCGCGTTTTATGGAAAGAACTAATCTTCTTCTCTTTGGTTCTATCTTTAGGATTTTTACTTTTACTGTATCACCTTTCTTAAACTTCGGTTTACCTTCCCACGCAAGTTCTTCTTCAGGAACAAATCCTTCAACTCCTTCCATTAACTCAAGTATTACGCCTTTAAGAGTAATAACAATAACTCTTCCTTCTAGTATATCTCCCTGTTTGTATTCCTTCGTAAACTTCTCCCAGGGATTACCTTTCAGTTCCCTGAGGCTTACGATGATAAAACCTTTCTCCTTGTCTATCCTTTTAACCTTGACCTTTAAGTTTTCTCCTACATCCGTATAGTTATATGGATTTTTATCCCTTCCCCAAGAGAGTTCTTCTTTAGGAAGAAATGCCCTAAGAACTCCATCTACTATAAGAGTTACTCCCTTGTTTGGGTCAACCTTTACAACCTTTCCTTCAACAATATCTTTAGGTTTAAGAGTATTGAGAAGCTCCTGTCTTCTCTTTTCCCTTTGTTCGTCTAAGTAAGCCTTATGGGATACGATAATCCTGGGTCTTCTTCCATCTAATCTGAAGTCTAAAATTTTGAAACTAAGAACTTGACCTTCCTTGATTTTTCTACCAGTTTCGGAAAGAGGAAGAAGTGCCTTTATGCCTTCGAAATCTACTATAAAGCCTCCGCGGGCTTTCCTTTCTATCTTTCCTACTACGTCATTCTTTTCCAGGAAGGCTTTTCTTAGGTTTTCAAGCTCCTTTTGTTCCTCCAGGGGTTTCCTTGAAAGTACAGGGTTTGGTATTCTCGGGGAAAACCTTATTATAACCGCCTCTACCTCATCCCCTTCTTTGATTTCGGGAATCTCTTCCTTAGAAATTACCGCTTCAGTTTTATAACCTATGTCAACAAATACCGTATCTCCGGAAACTTTTACAACTTTACCTTTTACTATCTGCCCCTTTCGGAATTCTTCCGGAAAGGTTATAGACTCTTCAAGGAGCTTCTCAAATTCGTTCATTAACTTCCTCCAGAAGATTTTTATTATAACTAATCTTCCTTAGATATTCAAACAAAAAGGATTCTAAAGAAGTTTTTTTCGTGCGTTTAACCATTCCCTAAATGACTTTCCAGATAATATACTATTTAAAATATCTTTTTCAAGTTCTGTCAAGTCCTTTGGAATTCTATCGGGTCTCTTTTTTACGGTATTTTCTATTCTGTGCCATAGTTTCCAAAGTTCTATAAGTTTGTGATGACCTGAAAGAAGTTCCTCAGGAACTTTCATCCCTTTAAATTCTCTCGGACGTGTATAAACAGGATATCCGAGCCAACGGTTTGAAAAACTATCCTCTTCCAAACTTTGAGGTTCACTTAAAACTCCGGGAATTAATCTGCTTACTCCGTCTATTAACGTTAAAGCTGCTATCTCTCCACCTGATAAAATGAAATCCCCTAAAGAAATTTCTTCATCCACTATGCTTTTTACACGTTCATCTATTCCCTCGTATCTCCCACATATAACCATAATGTTTTCTTTTTCAGAAAGCTTCTCTAAAAACTTCTGGTCTATTTTCTTGCCCCATGGCTCCGTTATAAGAACATAAGGTTTACCGTATTTTTCTACAACACTCTGATAGGCATAAAAAACAGGTTCGGGTTTTAGGACCATACCGGGAAGACCGCCGTACGGTACGTCGTCAACTTGCCCTTTGGGAGCAAAGCTTCTCAAATCTATAGGGTAAACCTCTACCTTTCCTTTTTTGATAGCTTGTTTTACTATTCCGTATTCGATATAACAGGTTATTATTTTGGGAAATATAGTGAGAACAAAAAAACGCAGGGGCTCAGAACTCAAAGTCTCTTAGGTACTTCGCCCTTGAGGGATGCCTTAGCTTTCTGAGAGCTTTATTTTCTATTTGTCTTATTCTTTCTCTGGTTACATTAAACATCTTTCCTACTTGCTCAAGAGTATACTCCGTTCCATCGACAAGACCGTATCTGTACATAAGTATTTCCCTTTCTTTTTCAGAAAGGGTTTGGAGAACCTTTTCAAGTTGTTCCCTCAATAATTTTCTCGTTACTTGTTCCTCAGGATTAGGGATAGACTTATCTTCTATAAAGTCTTTTAGAAATGTATCCTCATCGTCCCCTATTGGCGTTTCAAGAGATATAGGCTCTTGGGAGAATTTCATAACCTTCCTCACTTTTTCCACCGGAATGTCTAAATACTCTGCAATTTCTTCAGGTGTAGGTTCTCTTCCATTTTCTTGGAAAAGTTTCTTGGAGGCTTTAATTATCTTGTTAATGGTTTCTATCATATGAACCGGTATTCTTATGGTTCTTGCTTGGTCTGCTATAGCTCTGGTTATAGCCTGTCTAATCCACCAGGTAGCATAAGTGGAGAATTTATAACCCTTTCTGTAATCGTACTTATCAACGGCTTTCATAAGCCCTATATTTCCTTCCTGTATTAAGTCAAGGAAATGAAGTCCCCTGTTTACGTATTTTTTCGCTATGGATACAACTAATCTTAGATTTGACTGTATCATTATTTGTTTAGCTTGAACTACCTTTTTCCTACCTTGTTCGATAATTTTCATAACTTTTGGTATCTCTTCCTCGGGAAAAATACCAATAAGATTCTGAAGTCTTTCCACTTCCTTCCTCAGGGATATGTACTCATTCACAAGTGTAGCTACCTTTTCAAAGGGTATTCCCTTCGCTTGTATTGTCTTTTGGATTTTTTTATCATTGAGGTAATTGGACGCAAAGTAATCAATATCTTTGTGTAAGGTTTTTAGTTTCCTTACACGTGCATTTAAATCTTTTTTCTTTCTGGAGTATTCTTTGAATAGCTTTATTATTTCCTCCGTTACTCTTTCAAATTTAGCGTATTTAATTTTCATTTCCTTGATGATTTTGTTCATTCTCGCGTGAGCGTATAAGTATCTTTTTCTATTTTCAGGGTCAGGATTTGCAAGATACTCTTTTCTTACATTCAACAGTTCCCTATATGCCTTTGAAAGCTCATAACCTTTTTCTATAAAATGTCTGGTAAATTCCTCAAAACGATCTTCAAAATCTTCATCATTTTCATACTCAACTAAATCCATAACTTCGTGGATCTTTACCTTTCCGTTACATAGTCTCCCCCAGTCATCAAGTATTTTCTCTACTAGGAAGGAAGTCCTCATTAAACCTCTTCTCATTATCTTCCTGCCTATTTCTATTTGGCGGGCATAATATATTTCCTCTTCTCTTTTAAGAAGGGGGATTTTCCCCATTTCACGTAAGTAAAGCTTTACAGGGTCACCGTCTCTTCCTACCGCTGTAAAGGAACCGGAAACGACAACTTCTCCTTCCTCTGTTGTTTCTGTCTCTTCTAAGTCTTCCTCATTTTCAACTACTTGAATATTCATCCTTTGGAATAAATCCATAAGTTCTTCAAAGATGTCAGAAGATACAAAATCCTCTTCCAAAACTTCATTAATCTCGTCATAGGTAAGGTATCCCTTTTCTTTTCCAATTTCAATTAGCTGTTTGACGCTTTCCCTTTCCAGCATTCCTTACCTCCTAACTCTAAAAATTTATTTAAAATTAAACATTTTTTCTTTTAGAGTCTTCAGAATTATTTAAAAATTCGTTAAGTATTTTTGGGAATATACTTTCTATGTTAGAGCACTTATATTCTAAAATTTCTTTAGGTATCTCGTCTTCACGACCTTCAATAGCATTGATACATAAATCTTTTACCTCTTTTCTTAATTTTAGTTTGTTAACATCTATTTTAGGATGGAACAATAATAACCCTTTTACAAGTAATTTTTCCTTAAAGCGGAGATTGTTGGTTTTTGTTTTATCAGTTCTATCTAAATTTTTGCTTTTATTGTAATTTTTTAAAACATCACGAGGAACTTTATTTTTTATTGCGAATTCCTCTAAAAGTGCTAAACTCTTAACTTCATCTGGAACAAAACTTAAATAGAACTTAAATTCCTTAGTCTTTTCCTTTATATTTTCACGGGCTGTGTTAATAAGGTATTCAAACAATTCTGGAGAACTATTTATTAACTCTTTAAGAGATTCCTTACCGAATTCCCTAACGAATTCATCAGGGTCGTATCCTTCGGGAAGATAAACAGGATAAACTTCAAGCCCTGCCTTCAAAAGATGCGGTATGGTACTTTTCATTGCTTTTCTTCCTGCATCGTCTCCATCGTAGAGGATGTAAACCTTTTTTGTATACTTGGAAAGGAGCTCAGCCTGTTCGTAAGTAAGCGCAGTCCCAAGAGGAGCCACTACGTTTCTTATACCCTCTGAGAAAAGTTTTAGGACATCAAAATATCCCTCAACGAGAATTGCGTATCCATCTTCCCTTATGTAATCCTTAGATTCATAGATGGCGAATAAATTTTTCCCTTTCTTAAACACTTCACTATCCGGAGAGTTTACGTACTTTGGTGTGTTATCATCTTTAAGTCTCCTTCCACCGAAACCTATAACCCTTCCCTTTGGGTCTCTTATAGGAATTACGATTCTCCGAGAAAATAAATCCCTGTAGGCTTTTTCACCCAACTTTATTAAGTTCTTAGTCTTAAGATAGTCCTCGAGAAATCCATCCTTTTGAAGGAACTTTACAAGCTCTTCACTGGAAGGAGCAAAACCCAATCCGAACTTTTTTACAGTTTTACCGTCTATTCCTCTATCCTTCAGATACTCTGCAACTTTCTCGTTCCTTAGTAAGCTTTCCCTGTAAAAGTCAGAAGCTTTATCGATGGCTATAAAAATCCTTTCATTTTTAGAGGTTTTCTTTAAATCGAGGGTCTTTCCGTACTTCTTTGCAATTTCAAGTGCTGCTTCAAAGTAAGAGATATTCTCGTATAGAGATACAAACTTTATAGCATCTCCTCCCACTCCACACCCAAAACATTTGAAAATCTGCTTACTGGGAGACACGTAAAAGGAAGGAGTTCTATCGGGATGGAATGGACAATTAGTTCTATAGTTAGACCCTACCCTTTCCAGATTAAGGTATTCGGATATTACATCAACTATATCTATTTCCCGCCGAAGGTCTTCTATGTCTGACGACATCACTCAAAAGAATTTATTATCTCACTGACCTATGTCAAGGTGTAAAAAGTTTTTAATTCCTTTTGCTCCAAAAAGATAAAATCTGGTATTAGTAAGCGGCTCAGGTGTTTGTGAAAGTTTTGTGTTCTATTTATCTTTTTATTCTATGGTGCCTGCAGATACGGCAAAGGAAATTCTAAAGGAACTCATAGCAATACCGAGTGTTTCAGGGAAAGAAAAAGAAGTACTTGAATACATAGAAAAGAAATTAGTAAAGTTTGGTCTTAATTTAAAAAGGCAAGAAATTGAAAAAGATAGATACAATCTGGTTTACGACAATGGTTCCGAGTTTTTAATATCGGTTCACGTAGATACAGTCCCTCCAATGGATTTTAAAAAAGCTTTTGAAGCCCAAGAGAAAAACGGAAAGATTTACGGAAGGGGTGCAAGCGATGTGAAAGGAGCTATTGCAAGTTTGATTACTGCAATAGAGTGGTTTAAGACTGATTTCCCAGAAGAAGATTTACCTGTATCTCTCGCATTTGTCGTAGATGAAGAACAAAACAGTGCCCTGGGTTCCGAAAGATTACCTCAGTTTCTGGAAGGTAAGAAAAAGTGCTTAGTTCTTGAACCTACATATGGACTTTTGTGTACAAAGCAATACGGAGCTATCGAGTTTTCTATAAAGGTAACCTGTAAATCCGCCCACGGCGCTGAATTTGAAAAGGTTGAAAATCCGGTTAAAGTTTTCATAAAGGTTTTGAAAGCTATTGAAGAAAATCTAAGAAGAGAAGTGAACGTAATAATGGTAAAAAGCGGTTCAAGAGTGTACGCCGTTCCGAAAAAATGTGAGGCATTGCTTGAATTTAAGGTTTTTGAAGGAGAAAAAGTAAAAGAACTTGTAGAAAAATTGGAAAACATCGTTAAATCCGTCAATACTTGTTGCACGGTTGAGATAAATATTGAAGATGCCGAAGAATTTCAGATATTCAAAACCGATGGATTGCTGCCACTTTTAAAAAAAGCCCTTGAAAGGGCAGGCGGTGAAGCAAAGGAAGGAATAATGCCCTCATGGACAGATGCGAGTAATTACACCAAGATAGGATATCACTGTGTAGTTTTTGGGTACGGTAGCCTTCTGGATAGTCATACTAATAGAGAAAGTATCTCCGTAGAAGAACTGGAAAAGTTTACTAAATTTTTCTACGAACTCTTTAAAGAGTTAAAGAGATTTTAGTTTTTCTCTTCTTACTAATTGAAGAAAATTATGGGCAAGACGTGTAGGCTCAGGAACCCTGTACTTAGAAGTTTTCAAGACCAACTCTATAGCTGTTTTTAAACTAATTCTGTGTCCAACGGAAACGTATACAGGTGCGGCCTTTTCCTTTGTTCTTACAATTGCACCAACAATTTTTCCTTTATACCTCAGGTATGTATAGCTTCCTCTCTCGGATGATGGTTCCTTCCCATAACCGAAAAGTCTGTTCTTTGCAACCCCTACACTAACTTCTCCCGTTTCCACTCCAAAATGGGAGGCTATACCACATCCTCTAGGATGAGCAAGTCCTTGACCGTCGATAAAGTATACATCAGGTTTTACCTTTGCTGTTTCGTAAAGCTTTAAGAGCAGAGGTAATTCTCTGAAGGCAAGAAAAGTAGGTATATAGGG
>DQVZ01000085.1 GCA_015661465.1 Aquifex aeolicus | reverse complement strand
CCATCTACTCTTACGGCAGGTGGAACACCTACGGTAATATGTATATCACTTGCTTTTAGCTCTTGGGCTCTTCTTAAGATATCTATAACCTTAATCTCTTTTTTCGCTATCCCACCTAATTCCTGTGCCATTTTTATCATATAATACTTTATCGTGAAAGTATTGGTAGTAGGAAATGGAGGAAGAGAACACGCAATAGCATGGAAGGTAAGTAAAAGTCCCCTGATGACAAAATTATACGTTGCTAAAGGAAATGCAGGAATATGGGAAATTGCGGAAAGGGTTGATATATCTCCTACAGATGTAAAAAGTTTGGCTGAATTTGCATCGAAAGAAAGCATAGATTTTACAATTGTAGGTCCTGAAGCACCCCTTGTAGAAGGAATAGTAGATGAATTTGAAAAAAGGAATTTAAAAATTTTCGGTCCCAGTAAAGAAGCTGCGAAACTTGAGGGAAGTAAAGCATTTGCTAAGGCATTTATGAAGAAATACAATATTCCTACTGCAAAATATGAAGTTTTCACTGATTTTGAGGAAGCTAAAAAATACGTAGAGAAGGTAGGAACTCCTATAGTTATAAAAGCTGATGGTCTGGCTGCCGGAAAGGGTGCAGTGGTTTGTGAAACCCTAGAAAAAGCAATAGAAACTTTAGATAAGTTTTTAAATAAAAAGGTTTTCGGAAGGGCTTCGGAAAAGGTAGTTATAGAAGAATTTCTGGAAGGAGAAGAAGCTTCCTACATAGTGATGATAAACGGTGATAAATACGTTCCTCTTCCTACTTCTCAGGACCACAAAAGACTTCTTGAGGGAGATAAAGGACCGAATACCGGCGGAATGGGTGCTTACTCTCCCACACCTGTTATAAATAAGGAAATCGAGGAAAGGATAAAGAAGGAAATCGTAGAGAAGGTAATAGAAGGGCTAAAAAAGGAAGGAATTTTCTACAGAGGTTTTTTGTACGTAGGACTGATGATAACTAAAGGAGGGCCTAAAGTCCTAGAGTTTAACGTAAGATTGGGAGACCCTGAAGCTCAGCCTATCTTAATGCGAATTAAAAACGATTTTCTGGAGACGCTCATTAATTTCTATGAAGGCAAAGATGTGAAAATAGAAGAAAGCGATAGATGGGTGCTCGATGTAGTTTTAGCTTCGAAAGGATATCCCGAAAAACCAGAAACAGGTAAAATTATCCACGGTCTTGATTATGTAAAAAACGTGGAAGATGTAATCCTTTTTCATGCCGGAACTAAAAAAGAAGGAGAATTTCTCGTTACATCCGGCGGAAGAGTTTTAAATGTATGTGCGTACGGAAATACTCTTAAAGAAGCTAAAGAAAAAGCTTATGAAGCTATAAAGTATATTTGTTTCGAAGGAATGTATTATAGGAGAGATATAGGAGACAAAGCCTTTAAATATCTGAGTTAATAATTCTTCTTTTGTAAATCTTCATAGACACTAGCATTGTGGTAAGGATTATGGGACCCAAGAACACTCCTATGAATCCGAATTGAAGCAGTCCGCCTATTGTTGAGAAGAATAAGGCTACATAGGGGAGTTTTATACCTTGTTTCATTACAAGAGGACGAACTATATTGTCTATACTTGATATAAACAGTGTTCCAAAAGCGAGAAAGAACAATCCCTCTTTAATACCCTTTGTGGTAAACAGGTATATATCCAGAGGTACCCATACAAATGCAGCTCCAAAAGGAGGTATAAAAGCTGCAAAGAATGTGATTAAACTCCATAGAAGGGCAAAATTTATACCGGCAAAATAATAACCTATAAAGCTCACTATAGATTGTGCTACAGCAGTTCCAACTGTTCCGTAAATTACCGCAAGGATAGTTCTGTAGATTGTTCCTAAGATTACTTCTAAATCTTCCTTTTTCATTGGAATTAGTCCTATTATTTCGCTAAGAACTTTGCTTCCATCTCTAAGTATAAAGAAAAGAGTCATCAGGAAAACAAATGTATAGAATACGCTCGTTCCAGCTGTGTATACGTAGTTTCTCAGTTTATCACCTATAAAGGAAATTACGGCATTTATAGTATTTAGAATAGTCCTTCTAAATTCATCACTTTGAATATAGGAAACTATAGGTTCAAAATGTTCCCAATTTTCTTTAATATAGGGGTGTTCCTTTAGAAGATTTATATAGTCACTAATGCTATGATTTTGTATAAAGTTTATAACTTTAACAGAAAATAGAATTATCTGCTGGGTTGTTATTACAGCTATTATACTTAATGGTATAACTATTACGATTAAAACTAATAAAACTACCAATAGGGAAGCTAAATTTTCACTTTTTATCCTTTTCTTCAGAACGTTGTAAAGAGGATATACTACAATTCCGAGAACAATAGCCCAAAGTATCGGCTTTATGAAAGGAGAAAGTATATAGAGAAAAAGTAATAGGAAGAAGAAGAAGAAAAATAGGTATACGAAGAAGTAAAACTTATGCACGTATTATATTTTAACCTTTCGACTTAACGTATTTTTCCCAGTTTTCTGGATTAAAGGGAGAAACTTCTCTGAGCCAACTTATGACCTTTGGAAATTCTTCAAGAATGTAATCCACATCTTCTTCTGTATTTTCTCTTCCAAAGGAAAAGACAACCGAGCCATTAGATATTTCCTTTGGAATTCCTACCGCACTTAGAACGTGAGACTGTTTTAGTGCCAAGGATACACATGCTGAACCGGACGCGGTTTCTATTCCTATCAGGTCCAGTCTAAGTAGCATAGCTTCTCCTTCAACGAAGTGAACTATGATGGAGAGATGGTGAGGTAATCTCTGTGTAGGATGTCCTGTAAATTCTATGTAATCTACTTTTTCCTCAAGTCCTCTTCTTAATTTATCCCTATAGTAAGAAAGTCTTTTCATTCTATCTTCAAGTTCTTTCATTGCAAGTTCTGCAGCAGCTCCAAAGCCAACTATCCCAGGGACGTTTTCCGTTCCGGCTCTCACACCTCTCTCTTGAGTTCCACCCTCAATCAAAGGTCTTACTTTAACTCCTTTTCTGGTCCAAAGAGCTCCAACTCCTTTTGGACCGTACATAAAGTGTGCTGTGAAGGAAGCCGCATCAACGCCCCAATCTTGAACGTCAACAGGATAATGTCCCAAGCTCGGTGCAGCATCCGTGTGGAATATAACCTTTGGATTCTTTTCCTTGGCAGCCTTTACAAGCTCTTTTATATTCTGTATAGTACCTATTTCCCTGTTGGAATGGCCAATCGATACGAGTACTGTATCTTCTCTCACAGCTTCCCTTACCTGCTCTGGGTCTATAAAACCATATTTATCGGGTTTAAGGTAAGTAACTTCCCATCCTTCTCTTTCTAGGGTTTT
>DQVZ01000120.1 GCA_015661465.1 Aquifex aeolicus | reverse complement strand
TAAATCAATCCCAGAAGCTTTTCCTCGGGAACATTTTCAGGGAGTTTATAAAAAAGAGATCTTATACCTACTTTTTCACAGGCTTTCCTTTTATTGTTTACATAAATTTCACTTGCCGGGTCATTACCTACAAGAATTACTGCCAAAGAAGGAGGTCTCAAACCTTTTAATGTAAAACTCTTAACCTCTTTTCTGATTTCTTCCCTTATTTTCTTTGAAAGTGCTTTTCCGTCAAGTATTAGAGCCATTCTTTTTTACCTCGTCAAAATTAATGGTTTCTTCTATTATGTAAGGTTTTTCATTCTTGCTTTCGTAATAAGTTCTTATAATTAGCTCAGCTATTATACCCGTGGAGATAAGCTGAATCCCGGAAAGTATTAAAAGAACACTTAGTATAAGAAGGGGTCTTTGACCGATATCCTGTCCAAAGAAAAGCTTAAGGATGGTAAGGTATAGCCCGAATAAAGTTCCCGAGAAAAAAAGTATGAATCCTATACCGCCGAATACATAAAGAGGTCTTGTTATATATTCGTTAAGAAACTTAACTAAGAAGATGTCGAGTATGACTCTTATAGTTCTATCTATTCCGTACTTTGATTTTCCGTATAATCTGGGATGATGTTTAACCGGCATTTCGGTTATTTTTGCTCCAAAGCGTTTGGCAAGGGCGGGTAAAAACCTGTGCATATCTCCGTAAAGTCTGTACCTTTTTGCTATATCCGCTCTGTAAGCCTTAAGTGTACAGCCGTAGTCATGGAGCTCAACACCTGTTACCTTCGAAATTATCCAATTAGCTATTTTGGATGGTAGTTTCCTTGAAAGAAATGGGTCTTTTCTGTTCTTTCTCCATCCGCTCACTATATCGTACCCTTCCCTCATCTTATCGAGTAGCTTAGGGATGTCTTCTGGGTCATTCTGGAGGTCTGCATCCATAGTAATTATTACCTCTCCATTTGCATGTTCAAACCCGGCGTAAATTGCTGCTGTTTGTCCATAGTTTCTTCTAAATCTAATAACCTTAATTTTTTTATCCTTTTGGGCTAAATCTTTTAAAATTTCTGGGGTTCTATCAGTTGAACCATCGTCTATAAATATAATCTCGTAATCTTCTCCTAGAGAGCCCAAAACCTTTTTCAGTTTATCGTAGAGTATGGGAATGTTTTCCTCTTCGTTGTAGGCGGGAATCACAACCGAAATCATTTTGAAAAACTATTTTACCTTATTATTAAATAAGATGAAACTTGTTGATACGGTTATTTTGCTTGACTTTCTTTCCGGTGAAGAGGGAAAAGTCAAAGCTGTAGAAGCCTTTTTGGAGGAACTTTCTAAGAAAAAAGAAAAGATTTTTATACCTGAAGAGGTAATAATAGAGCTTGTGTATTTCCTTGAATATGGATATCGCTGGGAAAGAGAGGACATCGCTGGAGTGGTAAATACACTTCTCGAGGATGAAATCTTTAACGTTGAACTGAAACAATTCATAAAAGAAGCTCTTAATCTTTATAAGAACAGAAAAGGAACTTTTCTTGACTGTTTAAAAGTTGTAAAAGTAAAAAAAATGGGAGTTAAAGAGGTAATAACTTTCAACAGAAGATTTAAGAAACTGGGATTAAAAATTGTAAATCCCTATGAGGTTAAACAGGAGGCTTAACATACAGGGGTTCTATTTCGAAAACGTTTTCTCCCTCGGGATTTTGTTGTAAATAAGTGTAAGCGTATATACCTCCATAGGCGGAAAAAGGAAAGAAGGGATGGAAAAACTGCTTATCTCCCAGTTTAAATTCCTTGAATAACTCTATCGAAATTCCGAAACCTTTTAATTCTTCTCCTGTATAAAGTTTTACTTCGCTACGGTAATTCTCATCAAAAACTTGGAAAAAGATATTGTTACTAATCTTTAGATACGGAATCTTAGGGTAAGGTACAGGTGTATATTTCGCCATAAGCTCTAAATTTGAGTAAGACACTATCGGTTTTTTAAGGGTATAAGCCCACGTTTTTATAAATGTAATTCCTATCCTCAACGATGTAAGGTATCCTACTCCTCTCGATACTGCAAAAGCATCAAAGCCTTCAGGTCTTATACAAAGTTCCTGAAAGAGTTTGGGTAAATTCTCCAACGTTTTCTTCTGGGAGTCTATGTAGTGAAGGAGTTTAAGTTTACCGTCCTCTATTACCGCAAAGTTTAAGAATGAGAATGATGTATCCAAAGATAGAATTCTCATACTTAAAAATCCTTTAGGTGTTTCAGATAAATCTCAAATCTATCTTTTATCTCCTCCATAAAATCTCCGCCGAATTTTTCAAGAAATGCATCGGCGAGAACTATAGCGAGCATGGCTTCTCCCACTACGGAAGCTGCTGGAACAGCAACAACGTCGGTTCTTTCTTTCCCGGCGCGTAGTTCTTCTTTAGTGTTTATGTCTACGCTCCTTAATGGATTTTTCAAGGTAGGGATAGGCTTCATAGCAACTCTTACTACCACAGGCATACCGTTTGTAATCCCTCCTTCGGTACCTCCTAAGTTATTGGAATACCTATAGAATCCTTTATTCTTTTTCCATCCTATTTCGTCGTGAACTTGAGAACCGAATCTTCTACTTGCCTCAAAGCCCAAGCCGATTTCCACCCCTTTAATAGCTTGAATGCTCATCATAGCTTGGGCTATTCGACCATCTATTCTTCTATCCCACTGTATATGGGAACCCAGTCCGGGAGGTACGTTTAACGCAAATACTTCAAAGATACCCCCTAAACTTTCTCCTTTTTCTTTAGCTTCATCAATCAGGTTTTTAAACTCTTCATCCTTTTCGGGCATAGGAATTCGAAGTTCGGAGTTCTCAGCTTTTTCATGAAATTCAAGGAGTTTTTCGGGCTCAGAGAAGTATTCTTTATCCTTTAATTCTTCAACTTCTTTATTTCCTATACTTACTACAAAACTTCCTATTTTTATTCCAAATTCCGATAAAAACTTTTTGCATATAGCACCTATCGCAACTCTTGCAGCGGTTTCTCTTGCAGAAGAACGTTCGAGGATATTCCTTAAGTCCCTTTGATTATATTTGAGTCCTCCAGAAAGGTCTGCATGTCCAGGTCTTGGTCTTGTGAAAGGAACAACGGAAGAGGGAGGTTCTCCATGGATAGCCATTTTCTCTTTCCAGTTTTCCCAGTCTCTGTTTTTTATAAAGAGAGCTATGGGGGAACCCAAAGTTTTTCCAAACCTTACTCCGGATAGTATTTCAACTTTATCCTTTTCAATTACCATTCTCCCACCGCGTCCGTATCCTTTTTGACGCCTCCTTAAATCTTTATTTATATCTTCTTCGGAAAGGGACAAATTAGCGGGTATACCTTCGAGTATTGCGGTCAACCCTTTGCCGTGGGATTCTCCTGCAGTCAGAAATCTAAGAAACTTCAAGGTCATTAACCTATTCTTTAGGAATCCTCGGGGCTTTAGCAACTTTACCGGCTTTCAAACACTTAGTACATACATATATTTTCTTTACAGTTCCATCCGGGAATTTTACCCTCATTTTGTGAACATTTGGCTTGAAAATTCTCCTATTTCTTTCACCGGAGAAAGTTACTCTTCTTCCTATAACAGGCCTCTTTCCGCATATTTCACATGCAGCCATTTTTAACCTCCTTCAAACAGTTAGCGATTTTGTTATCAAATTATATCATTGTATAATCAATGTTTAAGGGAAGGAAGGTAAAGAGGGGCATTTTCCTCGTTTCACTTCAAGTACAGAGCTTTAGCCTCCAAATTTTCTATAAATTACATAAGTCCGTATTGTTTAAGTATCTTTGCGAGTTCTTTGTCAGTTTTGGCTTTTTCCCTTAAAGCGTTCAAGAGTTTTTTAAACTTCTCAGGCTTTAGCTCCCTTTCCATCTCCTCAAAGGTTTCCTCTTTGGTTTTTCTGATTATCGTTCTTCTGTCCCACCATGCAAAACCGATAACCGCAGCCACTAAAGCTATTTGTCCCGCAAATATCCCCACCATTATGTTGACAAGTCTGTTTAGCTCGTTGTTTACTTGCTCAAATCTTTTGTCTATTTGCTCAAATCTTTTGTCTACTTGTTCAAACCTTTTGTCTACTTGCTCAAACCTTTTGTCTATTTGCTCAAACCTTTTATTCATGTCTTCTCTTAGCTCTGTAATCCTTTTGTCCATAAGTTCAAATCTTTT
>DQVZ01000005.1 GCA_015661465.1 Aquifex aeolicus | reverse complement strand
ACCCATATTGATAATACTGTATCACCATATTTCCTTTCTTCGGGGGCATTAAAACTTTTCCGCTTGTCATGTTCAAGAATAAAAACTCCCTCTTTCTCCAATCTGCTTAAAGCAAATTTTATAAGCTCTTCATACTTATCATAAATATAAGGAGGGTCTGCAAAAATTATGTGGGATTTATCCTTCCACTTTTTAAGAAAATTCAACGCATCACCGGTTATAACCTTTCCTTTCTTAGTTTTTCTCTTAATCTGATAGGCTAATTTCCTATTTTTTTCAACAAAGATTACCCTTGCACCTCTTTTCTCCGCTTCTAAACCTATTTGTCCTGTTCCGGCAAATAAGTCTACAAACACCAAATTGGAGATATCACCAAGGATATTAAATATTGCATTTTTTACTATAGATTGGGTCGGTCTTAAATAATTCAGGCTTTTTTTTTCACAAAATTGTATTATACTGTTATTTTGCCTAAGGAGGCGGTAATGCGATACGTAATCTTTGCCAAACTTTTCGAAAATTTCTCAAGGGAGGATATGAAATGGCAAAGACCCTCGGACTGCATATCTTAGCGGACCTTTACGGTGTAGATGCCGACAAAATTGACCGTGTTGAAGATATCAGAGAGCTCCTTGAAGGAGCTGTAAAGTACGCCAACCTTACCAAAATATCCTCTCATTACTATCAGTTCCAACCTCACGGGGCAACTGGGGTAGTTCTTTTAGCAGAATCTCACATATCTATCCACACCTGGCCTGAACACGGCATAGCAACCGTGGACGTTTACACATGCGGGGATTCTTCAAAAGCTTACAGAGCAATGGACTACATAATTAACACTCTACAACCCTCCAGGATAGACAAACAGGTTCATGACAGAGGGTTAATTGTAGAATCCAAAAGTGACCAAGAAACAGAAAAATTGCGAAGTATGCTCCTCAAAGTTTAATGAAAGTTCTGTTGGTATTCTATAGAGATTTAGAGAGTGAAAAGAATAAAGTACTAAATTTGATGGAATTAAATTATGAGTTTATACGTAGAAAACTAGGTATAGATAACCTATATGCATCCATAACCGAAGGTTTTCTGGAAGTTTTTAAAAAGTTTCCCGAGATATGTTTTATAAACAATACAAAAGGAACATTAAATTTTGGAGTTTATAAAGGTTTAAGAAAATTAAAGGGAGATGATATCCTTATAATCGATGCTGGGAAAAAATTAGTAGAGGAAAAACTAAAAAAGCTTTCTATTTTCGATATTCCTTCTCTATTAATTAAGGAAAATAAGTGGGAGGGTTTAGCTTATATACCCAAAAAGGAGGTTTATTACTTTATAAAAAGCCTCGAGCGTTCCTTTGAAAAATGTATAATCGAAACTTTTAAGATTTTAAAAAACTCTTATGGAATATCCTACATAATATCGGATATAAAATAAACATAATGGTTGATGCAGACATTCTACTTATAGCTTTAGTTGATACTATCGAGGGAGTGAAAAATTTAATCGGTGAAAAGGGAGCCGGTGCGGTTTTAAGGGAGGCTGGGAAACACAGCGGTCCCAAACTTCTTGAAAGCTTGATAGGGAAACTCCCAGAAGTACTAGACAAAGAAACTGCAATAAGGAGGACTATACATATTATGAAAGAACTAGGATTTGCAGAAGATATAATTCTGTCCGGCGATAAAATAATCGTGAAGAACGATGTCTTTACTGAAGCCATGAGGGAAGAAGTAAACGTAACCACTCCTGTTGTGTTATTTCTAGCAGGTTTAATAGAAGGATTTGTTCAATTTATGTCCAACAATAAGATAGTTATAAAACCCTTGAATGCCCAAAAGGGATTAATAGAGTTCTACGTAAAATAATCATTCCGCCAGTTCCAGCAAGGCTATACTCTCTATGTGATAAGTTTGAGGGAAGTTGTCGATTAATTTTATGAACGAAAGTTTATATCCTCCTTTCACGAGCATTCTTACATCCCGCGCAAATGTAGAAGGATTACAAGAAATATACACGACCTTTTCAGGCTTATTTCTAAGTAGAAGGTCTACCTCTTCTTTAAGTAAACCACTTCTCGGAGGATCTACAACTACAAGGTCTATAATCTCACCTATTCTCCTCTTTAAATACTT
>DQVZ01000200.1 GCA_015661465.1 Aquifex aeolicus | reverse complement strand
GCACAGCAGTCCGGATATGTAGCTGGATACAATATGGCAGGTCTTAAGGTCAAAAACACAGGTCTTGTAGATTATAACGCTGTAAAAACACGGTACGTTACAGCAGGAAGCGGCGGGCTTTTTGAGGATGCGGAGGAAAGCTTTTTCCTAGAATACAAGGAATACCTTGTAAAAGTATTCCTGAAAGAAGGAAAAGTAAGGGGATACCAGTTTGTCGGGGTGGCAAAAAATCCACAGTTAAATCCTCAGAATCCTATACTAAAATCCTTCAAAAAGATAAAGACGTGGGAAGAAAAGGTTTTAATGGACAAAGGCTTGGGCCTTGAGGCCTCCGGAGTACTTTATCACTTCTTCCTAAAACTAAATAGAGAGTTCAAAGAAATTCACAGAAAATTAGTGGAAGAGATGTTTATAAGGGCCCTTGCTAGCCCAGAAAGAGAGGTTCCTTTGTTTACAATAGAGGGAGCATAAATGTTGCTACCAGTAAGAATGTAAGAGGAAAAGCTTCGGTGGAATCGATATCCTTGTAGTGGGTTTCCCCCTTGGGTTCTCCGAAAAATACTTGAGAGAATAGTTTAAATCCTATCCAGTTCCAAACCACCCAAAGGGCTATAAGAATAGGAGCCACGAGAATATTTTCTTTAATAACACCGTAGAGTAGAAAGAATGCGTAAGCAGGTGCTACAACAAGAGCAGAAATTAAAGCTAAAAACAGCAATATAGACAATGATGAAAGGTATGAACCTACACCTTTTAAAGCTTCAAACTCGAGAGTTGCTCCTTGGTTTTTAAGGTGGTACAGCAGGAAATGAGTAACCGTCAGAGGTATAGCAAATGCAGTAATGAAAAAAATCATCTTTTCCGGATGGAGCCATGCTATAGAAACGGTTGCTATGTAATATGTAAGTAGCCATTCTTCATAGTTGCTTACCCTGAATAGTTTGTAGGTGTAAATGATACTGGTAATAATTGCCAATAAGTAAACCCACCCTCCGACTTTTTCAATACCTACACTGGCGAAGAATAAACCTAATAAAACCAATGAAGGAAAGAAGAAGTTCCTACAACTTTTGCAATTTTCAAAAAGATACTCTGTAAGGAAGCTAAAAGGAAGTATCGGAATGGCAAAAAAAGCGAGTATTTTTGTCATTCTCTTGCCTCCTGGAGAGTTATCAAAATTTATTATACTTGACCTTTTTTCTCTGAAAGCCTTACCTTATTATTCATGAAATACAGAAGTGATAAAGTAAAAAAAGGTATTGAGAGAGCACCACATAGAGCACTGCTAAGAGCTTGTGGACTTTCCGATGAAGATTTTGATAAACCTCTTATAGGTATAGCTAATTCTTACATAGATATAATTCCTGGTCATGTTCACCTAAGGGAGTTTGTTGAGCCGATAAAGGAAGAGGTGAGAAGACTCGGAGGAGTTCCTATAGAGTTTAACGTAATAGGTGTTGACGACGGTATAGCTATGGGACATGAGGGAATGCACTACTCACTTCCTTCCAGAGAACTTATAGCAGATTCAATAGAAACCGTGGTAAACGCCCATCAACTTGATGCACTTATATGTATTCCCAATTGTGACAAAATAGTTCCGGGGATGCTTATGGGAGCTCTCCGTGTAAATGTTCCCACTGTTTTCATAAGCGGGGGGCCTATGCTGGCGGGTGAAGTAAACGGCCAAAAGGTAGATTTGATATCCGTCTTTGAAGGTATAGGTAAGGTAAAGAGGGGAGAAATAACCGAAGAACAATTGAAAATAATAGAGACTTCAGCTTGTCCTACATGCGGTAGTTGTTCGGGAATGTTTACCGCAAATTCTATGAACTGTTTGACGGAAGTATTAGGTTTAGGTCTACCGGGCAACGGAACAATCCTTGCCATAGACCCAAGAAGGGAACTCTTGGCTAAACTGGCTGTAAAAGCCTTATTTAATCTTCTCGAAAAGGATATAAAACCGCGGGATATAGTTACGGAAGAAGCTGTTGACGACGCATTTACCGTTGATATTGCGATGGGCGGGTCTTCGAATACTATACTACACCTCCTTGCAATAGCAAGGGAAGCGGGAATAAAGTATGACCTTGCAAAAATAAATGAAATATCAAAGAAAACTCCAACACTCTGTAAAATATCCCCTGCATCCCACTATCATATAGAAGATTTGGATAGAGTAGGGGGAATCCCGGTAATTATGAAGGAACTTTCCAAACTGGGGCTTTTACATACTGACAGAATTACGGCAAGCGGAAAAACTATCAAAGAGATAATTCAAGAGGCCCCTGAGCCTGATGGTGAAGTTGTAAGGACTATAGACAGTCCCTATTCAAAGGACGGTGGAATAGCGATACTTTACGGCAATATTGCACCCGAGGGAGCGGTTGTAAAAACCGCGGGTGTAGACCCTAAGATGTTAACATTCAAAGGTAAAGCTATATGTTTTGACTCCGAAGAGGAAGCTATAGCGGGTATTCTCAACGGTAAAGTGAAACCGGGACACGTTGTAGTAATAAGGTATGAAGGACCTAAGGGGGGACCGGGTATGAGGGAGATGCTTTCGCCCACATCTGCCATTATGGGAATGGGTTTGGGAGATAAGGTAGCCCTCATTACCGATGGTAGATTCTCCGGAGGGACGAGAGGAGCTTGTGTGGGACACATTTCTCCGGAGGCTGCGGCCGGAGGTCCTATAGGTATTGTCAGGGATGGAGATGAAATCCTTATAGATATCCCGAATAGAAGAATAGAGCTTTTGATTTCCAAAGAAGAGTTTGAGAGCAGAATGAAGGAATTCAAGCCAAAACAAAAAGAAATAAAAAGCTCTTGGCTCAGGAGATATGCAAAACTTGTTACATCTGCATCTAAGGGAGCTATATTAGAAGCTTAGTGCTTTTCCATTTGTTCGTAAAATTTTATCTCCTGCATGAGCTTTTCGGGCGTTACACTCGCTGTTCCGAACTCTCCTACAACAATTCCGGCACACAAGTTTCCTATTTCGCAACATTCTTCCCAAGAAGCTCCCGCAAGTTTGAAAGCTGTTATACTCGCTATAACTGTATCTCCTGCACCCGTAACGTCGTAAACCTTTCTTGCTTTTGCCGGAAAGTGTTTTATTTCTTTATCAATGAAAAGGGTCATTCCTTTTGGACCCCTAGTGACTATAAGTGTATCGAGCTTTAATTCCTCCCTTAGAATTTTTCCTAAAGTTTCAATATTTTCACTTTTACCGTTTGACATCTCAATTAGCTCCTTCTCATTAGGTGTCATCAAATTGCCTTTTTTGTAAAGTTCCTTGTTTTTAGGCCTTGGGTCTATAGAAAAGAAAACGCTAGATTTTTTAATCTCATCCATTACTTCTTTTGTAATTACACCCTTGGCGTAATCGGAAACTATAATAGCATCTACTTCTAGCCCCCTAATTATGCCAAGTATATTTTTTAAGGTTTCTCCCCTTAT
>DQVZ01000179.1 GCA_015661465.1 Aquifex aeolicus | reverse complement strand
GTAGCGGTAGCAGTAGGTTCATTAATTGTTAAAATTACGGAAAGACCACAAGTATCACAACCTCCTCCCCTTTCACCCGGTGAAACAAGGGAAGTTCCTAGAACAGAGATAAAGGTTGAAGAAGAAGAAAAAAGATTGGTTCAGATAAAAGGAGCTACTGTTTCGGAGCTCGTAGATGCCTTGAACAAACTGGGAGCAACTCCCAGAGAAATAATACAGGTTCTCCAAGCAATAAAAGCTGCAGGAGCTTTAAAAGCTAAGCTTGAGGTTCTCTAAAGAGATACGCTAGCAACGTTTTTTGAACGTGAAGCCTATTTTTTGCTTGCGTAAATATGAAGTCTGCGTTTTTCTCAAACACTTCCTCCGTAATCTCTTGACCCTTTTTTGCGGGAAGACAATGCATGACTTTTACATTTTCCTTCGCATAAGAAAGTAGGCTTTCGTTTACTTGGAAAGGTTTAAAAACTTCTAAATCCTTTTCTTTCTCACCCATACTTATCCATACATCTGTATAGATTACATCTGCATCTCTTACAGCTTCTATAGGGTCATTAATTACCTCTATTTCTCCTCCCGTTTCCTTTGCAAAATCCAATCCTTTCTTGTAGTAAAGTAAGTTGGGTTCATACCCTTCAGGAGTAGCCACAAAAAGCCTTAAGCCGAACATTCCGGCTCCCACAATAAGGGTATTGCATACATTGTTCCCGTCCCCTACGTATACTATCTTTAAATTCTTCATTTCTTCACCAAAGGTTTCGTAAAGGGTATATATATCGCTCAAAGTCTGGCAAGGATGAGACATGTCTGTCAAAGCATTTATCACGGGAACACTTGCAAACTCGGCAAAATTCTCCAACCATTTGTGGGAGTGGTTTCTAACTATTACTCCATCCACGTATCCTGAGAGAGTTCTGGCCGTGTCTTTTACATCTTCTCCTCTCGAAACTTGTAAATCTTTTTCTTGAAAAAACATAGAATTACCACCGAGTTGATATATTCCCACTTCAAATGAGACTCTGGTTCTGGTTGAAGGTTTTGTAAATATAAGGGCGATGCTTTTCCCTTCAAGAGGCTTACCGAGGTTTTCTATACCTTTCTTTACTTTTTGCGTTTTTTTTACAATTTCCCATAACTCTTCGGGTGTCAAATCCCATAAATCTATAAAGTCCCTTTTCATAGAAGATATTTTAAGGAGTATAATAAGTAAAATTCAAAGGAGGCTCGTAAAATGGTAAAAACCTTTGCCTTCGGATTTCCTAAACTCGGAGAAAAAAGGGAGTTTAAGAAGCTTCTTGAAGACTTTTGGAAAGGAAAAATTTCTGAAGAAGAGCTTAAAGATGGTATGGATAAACTCAACTTGTGGAGAATTAGTCTTTACTCGGAAAATGTTGATATAATTCCTTCAAACGAACTTTCCTATTACGACTCTATGCTAGATACCGCATTAATGGTAGGAGCTATACCTTCCAGATTCGGAGAATACAAGGGTCTGAATACCTATTTTGAAATGGCAAGGGGGAAAAATGCCCTCGAACTTACCAAATGGTTTAACACCAACTACCATTACCTCGTTCCCGAGCTTGAAGGAGAAAACTTTAAACTCCTTATAAACAAACCCCTAGAAGAATACAAATTCTTTAAGGATAAGGGAATAGAAACCGTTCCCCAGGTTATAGGTCTCTTTACGTTTTTAAAGCTTTCAAAAGCACCTAAGAGGGTTGAAGAGGATGGTCTTTCCGTAATAGTTCTCGAAAAACTGGATACGGAAGAAAGCCTCACCAGGTTTGCCCAGGCATTAATACCCGTATATAAAGAGCTTTTAGAAAGTCTGAAGAGTGAAGGTGTAAAAAGGGTTAATTTCGAAGAACCGGCTTTAGTTATGGACACAGAAGCTTATGAATGGGAAGTTGTAAATAAAGTTTACGAAGAGCTTTCCGAAGTAGGAGTTGAAATAGGAATCCTTACCTATTACGACAGCGTTTCTGATTACGAAAAATATATAAACCTTCCCGTCAAGGCTTTACATCTTGATTTGGTGTCAAACAAAGAAAATCTCGAAAACCTAAGAAGTAAAGGTTTTCCTGAAGATAAAGAACTGATAGCAGGTATCATAAACGGAAGACAACCCTGGAGGGCAAATCTAAGAGAAAAACTTAGCTTAATCGAAGAACTCTTAAAAATCAGTAATAACCTTACAATCTCAAACGCTCAACCTCTGTATCACTTACCTGTTACAATTGAACCCGAAGATGAGCTTCCAGAAGGATTAAAAGAAAGGCTTTCCTTTGCAAAAGAAAAACTCCGTGAACTCAAGATACTCAAGGAAGCTTTGGAAGGAAAGAAGGAAGCTCTTGAAGAAGTTGATTTTACAGAAAAAGTTATGACCTCGGTATTTGCAGAAAACCCGGAAGTAAAGAAAAGAGTGGCATCGCTTACCGAGAAAGACTTTAGTAGAAATCTGCCATACAAAGAAAGGGTTAAAATTCAAAACGACCGCCTAAACCTTCCTCTATTCCCAACAACCACTATAGGCTCTTTCCCCCAAACCCAGGACGTTAGAAGAGTGAGAACGGCTTACAGAACAGGAAAAATTTCCGAGGAAGAGTATAAGAAATTCATAAGGGAAAAAATCAAGTATGCTATTGAGGTTCAAGAAGATATAGGATTGGATGTACTGGTTCACGGAGAGTTTGAACGTTCCGATATGGTTGAGTATTTCGCCATTAAGATGGATGGAATAGCTACTACGAAACACGGTTGGGTTCTTTCCTACGGTTCAAGAGTCTACAGACCACCAATAATATACGGGGACGTTTCAAGACCGGAGCCTATGACCTTAGAAGAGATATCTTACGCTCAATCCCTTACATCGAAGCCGGTAAAAGGTATGCTCACGGGCCCCATCACAATCCTCAACTGGAGCTATCACAGAGAAGATATTCCCAAGAGAGAAATAGCTTATCAGATAGCCTTAGCACTTCTTGATGAAGTTAAGGACTTAGAAGAAGCGGGTATTAAGATAATTCAGATAGATGAACCTGCTTTCAGGGAAGGGGCACCGTTGAAGAAAAAAGATTGGCCGGAGTACTTTGATTGGGCTATAAAGTCTTTTAGACTCGCCTCCAGAGCAAAACCTGAAACCCAGATACACACCCATATGTGTTATTCAGAATTCAACGAAATCATAGAGTACATCTATGAAATGGACTTTGACGTAATTTCAATAGAAGCTTCAAGGAGCAAAGGGGAAATCATAGAAGTATTTGAAAAATTCAAGGGATGGGATAGACAAATAGGAATAGGTGTTTACGATATCCACTCTCCCGCAATTCCTACAAAGGAAGAAATGAAAACTATAATGAATAGGGCTATGAAAGTTCTTCCAAAAGAACTTCTTTGGATTAATCCTGACTGTGGACTAAAGACCAGAAGGTGGGAAGAAGTAATTCCCGCCCTCAGGAATATGGTTGATATGGCAAAGGAACTAAGGGAAGAAGTAGGTGTAAAAGTATGAAAATAGGAATACTCTCCTCTGGGGGTGATGCCCCCGGAATGAACTCTGTAATTCGTGCGGTTGTAAGGTGTGCAGAAAGAGAAGGACATGAAGTAATAGGTATAAGAAGGGGGTACAGAGGATTAATTGAAAAAGACTTTGTAAAACTCACAAGTAGGGATGTAGGAGGGATAATAGGCAAAGGGGGAACAATACTTTTATCTTCGAGAGAAGAGAGATTTAAAAAGTTTGAGTATAGGGAAAGGGCCTATAGAAATTTGGAGGAGGAAGAAATTGATGCTCTTATAATTCTCGGAGGGGAGGGTACTCTCAAAGGAGCCCGTTTAATAGCGGAAGAGACGGGAATGCCTGTTATAGGCGTGCCCTGTACGATAGACAATGACGTTGGGGGGACTGAATACTGTGTGGGATACGATACCGGGGTTAAAAATGCGGTAGAAGCTATAGATAAAATCAGGGATACAGCAAGCTCCCATGAAAGGATTTTCATAATTGAAGTGATGGGAAAGCATCGCGGGTTTATAGCCGTGGAAGCAGGACTGGCCACAGGAGCTGAGCTAATTCTTATTCCCGAAGAAAAGTTTCCAAAAGATAAAATTCCCGAAGAAATAGAAAAGGCTAAATCTATGGGGAAGCTTCATTTTATCATTGTTCTCTCAGAAGGATACGGAAATGCAAAAGAGCTTGAAAGGTTCCTGAAAGAAAAAATCGGAGAAAAATACGGAGAAATACGCTCAACGGTTCTAGGACATATCCAAAGGGGTGGTTCACCTACCCATTACGATAGATTGATGGGAACTAAGTTTGGGGTTGTGGCCTACGAGAGTTTAATTGC
>DQVZ01000046.1 GCA_015661465.1 Aquifex aeolicus | reverse complement strand
GAAAGGGCAACTATACAATTTCTTATATCTCCCGGAGCAGGTATGTTGTATATCTTTCTGAGTTTTCCCGTACTACCTCCACTATCCGCAACGGTAACAATCGCGGTGAGGTCGGATATAGTTATTCCTACTTCCTTTTTTAAACCTTTGAGGAGGGATGAAAGCCCAGTCCCTCCGCCTACAGCAACTACATTTAAGTTCCCCATCATAGTTTTCCCTCTACAAAGATTTTTATCCTCATATTCTCGAAGATAATTGTTAAAATTTTATAATACCCTTCCGATGATATTTTCTCGTAAAGAATTTTCATCCCTCTATATTTAAAGGCCTTTAGTTTGCCTTCGGAGAGAATGATTTCTTTTCCATCTTGTGAGCGAAGTAATACTTCACCTCCGCAGTTTACAATTTTGTAATTTCCGGGAAAATAACCGTAGATTATACTCATCGGTGATACTGGAAGGTCGAAGCACATACCGTTCCAGCAAAAGAGGGAAGAGCTTAAAACTAAACCCGGCTGAGGAACCTTAATTGTTTCTTCATTACCCTTTTTCTCGATTAAAAAAGGTACTCTTAAAAACCTGCCTTTGATGTATCCGTATAACTTTACTTTCTCAGGGGGCTTTTGTATTACCTTACCGAGAAGTTCCTTTCCATCGGGACATACTTTAGGGGCACAGGAAATTATAATTAGTAAAAAGAAGAAACTAAAGAAATTTATTAATTTCATTTTTCCTTATCTCCAGGGCAAGAGCGTGGGCTGTGAGTCCCTCCGCTTCTGCTATATCCTTAGCTCGGTGGGCGACTTTTATGAATCCCTCTCTCGATACGTACAGAACCGAAGAGCGTTTTATGAAATCGTAAACTCCCAAAGGTGAGAAAAATCTTGCCGTTCCCCCGGTGGGAAGCGTATGGTTGGGACCGAGAACGTAATCCCCCAAAGGCTCGGTAGTGTAATCTCCGAGGAATATAGCTCCTGCGTGTTTCAGTTCAGGTAGAAGCGATAAAGGTTCCCTCGTCATAACTTCTAAATGTTCTGGAGCTATATAATTGGCTACTTCGCAGGCGTGATGTAAGTCCCTGACTATGAATATAGTTCCGAAGTTATTCAACGATTTTTTTGCTATTTCTTTTCTTTCAAGTTTTTTCAGAAGTTTGTAGACTTCTTTTTTTACTCTAGTGGCAAGCTCTTCCGAAGGTGTCAGAAGTATAGAAGCTGCGAGTTCATCGTGCTCTGCTTGGGATAGCATATCGGCAGCCACCCATTCGGGATTCGCTCCTTCATCCGCTATTACCAATATTTCTGAAGGACCCGCTATCATATCTATATCCACTTTTCCGAAAACTAGCTTTTTAGCAAGGGCTACGTATATGTTTCCCGGACCTACAATCTTATCAACCTTGGGAATGGTTTCCGTTCCAAAAGCCAGTGCTCCTATTGCTTGAGCACCGCCTATTTGGAATACTTTGCTAACACCTGCGATGAATGCAGCCGCCAGGGTATACTTATTAGGCTTAGGAGATACCATTACAATCTCTTCAACTCCTGCAACGGATGCTGGGATAACATTCATAAGTACGGTTGAGGGGTATGCAGCTTTGCCACCGGGAACATAAACTCCTACCTTTTCCAGAGGAACAACTTT
>DQVZ01000182.1 GCA_015661465.1 Aquifex aeolicus | reverse complement strand
TATCTCACCTATTCTAAATCCCTTTACACGACTTTTGAGAGATTATTCATTGACGGGCTAGTAAACAGTACATATTTGATAGTTCAACTACTTGCTAATATTTTCAAGTTCTTCCAAATTGGAAGACTCAACTGGTACGTTCTCAGTTTAGGTGCAGGTCTTACCATGATAGTGTTTATACTTTTAGTGATAACAATCAGAGGAGGGTTATAATGGAGACACTCCTTAACGTTGCGATATTTCTTCCTCTGACAGGGGCTATACTGGTAGCATTGGTGAGAAATGAACTTTTTGCGAAGATAGCTTCGTTACTTATCGGTGGAGTAGTAGCCGTAATTGCTCTTGTATTATTCTTAGCCTTTGATTTTAATAAAACGGGTTTTCAATTCGAAACATATATACCCTGGATAAAAACGTTGGGTATCGGATACCACGTTGGTGTTGATGGTATGGCGGTATCCCTAATTCTTATGACAGCATTATTATTCCTTGCTGCTTATATCTGGTCGTGGAAAATAGAAGATAGACCTACCTTATATTTTTCTCTCTTTCTTGCCCTAGAGACCGCCTGTATAGGAGTGTTTTCAGCACTGGACATATTTCTTTTTTACCTGTTCTGGGAAGCAATGTTGATACCTATGTATTTCATTATCGGTTTCTGGGGACATGAAAGAAAAGTTTACGCTGCGAATAAATTCTTTCTTTATACCTTCTTTGGTTCTCTCTTCTTACTGCTCGGCATAGCTTCTATCTTGGTTTACGGATATTTTGAAACAGGCAAAATATCCTTTGACTACTTCTTTCATCTAAATCTGAATTATCCCCTCTGGTTGGAACTTATAGCATTTCTACTATTTGGAATAGGTTTTGCGGTAAAGATTCCTATGTGGCCTTTCCATACATGGCTTCCCGACGCACACGTTGAAGCCCCTACAGCGGGTTCTGTAATACTGGCAGGTGTTCTGTTGAAAATGGGGACTTACGGTTTTGTCAGATTTTCGCTTCCTTTCTTCCCTGAAGCTTCCGAGTATTACATACCTTTAATATTTACTCTTAGCGTAATAGCTATTATATACGCTGCAATGATGGCTATAGCCCAAACCCACATGAAGAGACTAATAGCCTATTCTTCTATCTCCCATATGGGACTTGTTACGTTGGGAACTTTCGCTATGAATCACGATGCACTAAACGGTGCAATATACCTCATGATTGCCCATGGACTTTCATCGGCAGCCCTTTTCCTCGGAGCCGGGTTTATCTACGACAGAATCCACTCCTATCATATGGATGACCTCGGAGGATTGGCAAAATATATTCCATATTTTACCTTTGCCTTCTTTACAGCAGTTCTTGTGGGAATTGCCTTCCCGGGATTTGCAAGTTTCGTATCGGAATTCTTAATTCTTCTCGGAACCTTTAAAAACCATCCGGTATGGGCTTTTATAGCAGGAATCGGCATGGTTCTTGGAGCAGCTTACTCGCTGTATATGTTTAAAAAAGTTATGCTTGAAGAAGATACAATTCCAGAGGAAAGAAAGCAAAAATGGCAAAAACTTAGAGACCTTGAACTACATCATGCTATACCCTTTGCCTTGATAATAGCTCTCGCTATTATAATGGGAGTATATCCTTATCCCTTTGTGAAGATAGTTGAACACACCTCAAAACTCGTATTCGGAGGTTAAACCTTGAATTGGAGTGCTATTCTTCCCGAAGTCATACTTGCTCTGGGAATACTTACCATCTTCATACTTGAGCTTTTCTTAGAAAAAAAACATTATAAATTCCTTAACATCTTGGCCTTTGTATTTGTAATTTTAGCCGGTTATTCGACACTTTTCGTAGAATATCCCTCGAAATTATTCTTTGAAGGTTTTTCGGTAAATGCCCTTAATCTTATCGGAAAACTATTTATCCTTGCTATTACCGGTTTAGTTATCCTTTCATCTTACGACTACTTTACGAAGAAGAATTCCAAATTCGGGGAATTACCCTATCTCTATCTTATAGCTTCATTGGGTTTGATGGTAATGCTCTCGTCGGAAAATCTGGCAATAATTTTTACAGGCCTTGAACTTGCCTCTATTACCATGTATATCCTTGTAGGGTTATTCCGCAATGATTACCCATCAAAGGAAGGAGCTTTTAAGTACCTGGTTATGGGAACGACGGGAACATCCATGTATGCCCTCGGTTCGGCGTTGGTCTACGCCTCTACGGGAACATTAGTCCTAAGTCCCTTAAAAGAGGAAAATAGCCTGTTCGCCCTCGGAGTACTTCTTATAATTTCTGCACTGGCATTAAAGGTTTCTGCGGTTCCTTTTCATTTTTGGACTCCCGACGCTTACGAGGGAGCTCCAACACCTACAACCGCATTCCTATCCACAGTTCCCAAAATTGCTATGTACTTCCTCTTAGTAAAACTTACAATTGGATTAATCTCTTCTTTCCCGGACTGGAAGTATCTGGTGATGACGATAGCGATACTTTCTATGTTTTACGGAAACATAGTAGCCTACGCTCAACGCTCGGTGAAAAGACT
>DQVZ01000230.1 GCA_015661465.1 Aquifex aeolicus | reverse complement strand
GTTGCTGGAGCTTGACGAGGAAGGGAAAAAGCTTGCAGAAAATCTTGGGATAAGGCGGTTTTATGAAGTTAGCTCTCTGGAAGAGCTCAGGCGGTTTGTTGGCGAAAGTAAGGCAATACTAAGTTCTCACTAAACGTTTATTTTTTTCTATTTACTACAAGGGTTCCGCATCCTCCCAATTTATCCTTTCTGAAGCGTGTAGATAGGGTAACTCTGATTCCATAAGAGCGAAGTAAAAGAAAAGCTTCCTCGTATTCTTTTTCGGATACGGGTTCAAACTCAGAGGTTTTGTTGTAGGAAAGGAGAGCTATACCAACTCCTAGCTCTTTTGCCAGCATAGCAAGAGACCTTAATTCTCCTTTGGAATCATTAACATTTCTCATTAACAAATACGCAAGGTTTATTTTATTTCTCTTTCTTTTTGAAAGCTTGGGTAGTTCTTCCTTTAAAACTTTTATCAAATCTTCCAGTTTTCCCGTATAGGGCATTAAATATTTCCTCACTTCATCTTTTAAAGAGTGAATAGATATAGTCACACCCGCATGGGGCAAATTCAGGAGCTCCTTTAAGTGCTTAGCGGGGAATCCTGTAGTGTAGAATGAAACCTTTAAACCTTCTTTTTTGAATCTGTAGAAGGCTTCTTTTACATTCTTCCAATTAATCAGTGGTTCACCTATACCCGAAACGGCTATACGTTTAATCGGATAATTATCTTTTAATAGAGCATACTGGTTGTATATCTCTTCTCCTGTAAGATTTCTTATTAATCCATTTCTTCCGGAAGCACAAAAGGAACATCGAACAGGGCAACCTACTTGTGTTGAAACACATAGGGTATCTCCTCTGTAGAATACAGATTCAACGGTATACCCATCTTCAAGCTCAAATAAAAAGAGTTTATTCAAATCACTCTGCAAGATTTTCGACAATTTCATACTCTGTAGCCTCTTCGTAAATGCCTCTTCTACAGCATCCTCCACAGCTCCTGCAGTGCTCAATAGCCCTTTCAAAACCTTGCGGAAGTAAATCTTTTATGCTTAGTTCAACTTTTTTACCGTTTTCTCCATATTCAATCACAACCAACTCTCTAATAGGGTCTACTTCCAGAAGGGTAATTTCCTGTTTATTATAACACAATTTTGTCCCGGGTTCAGGAAATAGAAATTTTACGATGTAGTTTTCTCTCTCAAAGGCCATACAACAAACCAATCTCCCGCAAGGACCTGTAAATTTTGAAGGAGAAAGGGGTAAATTTTGCTCCGTTATATCATTAAGGGATATAGATTGAAAGGTTTCCACAAACTGTGAACAACAGGTTTCTCTCATACACATTCCTATCCATCCTTTCATCTGAATTGCATCTCTAACCCCTATCTGTCTCATTTCTATCCTTCTTTTGAAAATCTTGGCTAAGTCTCTTACCAAAGCTCTAAAATCAACCCTTTGTTCCGCCAAATAGTAAAAGAAAACCTTTTTTCTGTTTAAAGGAATGTAAGCTTTGAGCAGATGCATATTGAGTTTATGTTCTTTTACTTTTTCTTTACATATCTCCAGTGCTTTTTTACTCTCACAGAGATTTTTATTGAAAAGATTTATATCCCTTTTTGTTGCAACTCTTACAAATCTCGGTTTAAGTTCGTTCCTAGGCGGTTCCTTTGAATAACCCAGAACTTCGACAATGTCTTCACCTTTTTCTTCGTCCTCTACGACAATTTTTTGGTTCTTCTTAAGAGGGACTCCTACACCTTCTATAGTTCCTATTTTATTGGTATCTATGTATCTGATTTTTAAATATTCCATATTTTAAACCTCCTAAAAATAGTATATTTCAGGATGAAAGCTGAGAAGATATATGTACCAGCCACAAACTTCCGTTTATTCCTCTAGGAATACCTTCTTTGAATATTCTTATTTTATCGAGTATCGAGGAATACTGTTCTACGTTTTCCCTATCCTTCAGGGCTTTTTCCGTAAGAAAATGTTCCAGAAGGTCAAGGAAAAGTCTCTGTTTATCCGTATCCCATTTCTCAAACTCTGTAGCTATCTTAAAAACTTCCAGCGGCTCATTTTTTAGAAAATTAGTAACTTTTTCAACAAGTTTTCTATTTTCCTTTAAGAGAATAGCCTTTTTCAAACTTCCGCCCGATAGTTTCGCTAAGGTATCATCTACACCGGCTATTTTTTTTATTTCAAGAACAGAAAAGCCTTTGAACTCCACTTGAAATGTTCTTGAAATAATGGTAGGAAGTATTGCAGAACGTTTATTCGTTGTAAGTATAAATGTGGTATCGGGAGGAGGTTCTTCAAGAACCTTTAAAATAGCATTAGCTGATTGATTAGTCATTGCGTGGGCGTCATCTACAACTATCACTTTCCTTTTGCTTAGCGCCGGCTTTATGTAAGCGAATTCTTTTACCTTTCTTATTTGGTCTATCTTTATATAATTTCCGTGGGGAATTACCATAATAAAATCAGGATGTTCACCCATAAGGTAGACAAACTGTTTTTTTCCTTCCTTATCCTCGTAAACTTTTAAATCCTCTATCTCTTCTCTGAAAAACTTTTCCGTAAATTCTGAAATATATTTACACGAAGGACATTCTCCACATCCCCAGGCGATTTTATTTTGGCAAAGTAGACCCTTGGAAAAATCAAGGGCGGTTTTTGTCTTTCCGCTTCCTTCCTTGCCGTAAAAAAGGAGTCCTCCAGGTACTCTTCCTAGCTTAAAAATCTTTTCCAGAAAAACTCTTTCCATCGAATTTATAATTTAAAGTTATGACTGCAGTGAATGAAGAAATTTTAAGCTACATAGAAGAGAAGGTAGAAAAAGCAAGAAATACCCTCAGAGAACTTACTTCTTTGGAGACTTCTGTTAAAAATGCAACCCTTTTAAAAATCGCAGAGCTTATTGACAAGAATCGCGATTATATAAAAGAGGAAAATAAAAAGGATGTAGAAAAAGCTAAAGAAGTGGGTCTCAGGCCTGCTGTGATAGATAGGCTGATTCTAAACGACAAGAGAATAAATGGCATGATAAAGGTTCTCAG
>DQVZ01000112.1 GCA_015661465.1 Aquifex aeolicus | reverse complement strand
TCTAAATCTTACTGAGAACATATTCCCCTATCGGATTTTTAAATTCTTCATCACCGATATGGTAAGCAGTCCACAGGTGAAGACACCTAACCTTAAAAGGTTTGGCCCTAAAATTTCTTATACCGCCTATACCTATATCCTTATTTAGTAAAACCTTCTTACAGACTAAATCCCACTTTCCCATACCCTTGTAAATTTCGGGGAATTCCTTTTTCAGTATTTCCTCTCTTCTTTTTACTTCCTTTTCATGAAGTTTAACGAAAAAGTTAAAAAGCTCCTCGTCCTTAGAAATTTCTTCGGAGAATTTTTTTATATATCCCTCGGATTCCAACTTGGAAATTGCTTTTCTGAGTTCAGGTTCCAATATCCAAAAACGGGTAGGTTCTGGTCTGTATATGCCGTCTTCAAATACCACTATGGGATTTTCTACAACTTCCGGTCTCATAAAATCCTAATTTAGGTTGTTATAATTAGAATGGATAACACGGAGGTAAAAGAATGGCTGTAAGTATGGAAGATGTAAAAAAACTGAGAGAAATGACAGGCGCGGGAATGCTTGACTGTAAGAAAGCTCTTGAAGAGGCAGGAGGGAATATAGAAAAAGCTAAGGAGATTCTTAGGGTAAAAGGTCTTGCAAAAGCTGAGAAAAAAGCAGGTAGAGAAACCAAGGAAGGAATTGTTTACGTAATAGTATCTGAGGACAGAAAGAAGGGAGCTATGATAGAGCTGAATTGTGAAACCGACTTCGTTGCAAGAAACGAAGAATTTCAAAAGCTTGCTCAAAAAGTAACACAGCATATCCTTGAAAAAGAGGAAAACAGGGATAAGAGCGGAGAAGGAAGTGAGATATTATCCCAGGGACTCTACGATGAGCCTTCCAAAAGTGTAGAAATACTTATAAAAGAGGTTATTGCAAAAATAGGAGAGAATATAAAGCTCTCCAGATATTGCAGATACGATACTGATGATTATCTCCATTCCTATGTTCACGGCGGAGGAAGAATAGGAGTTTTAGTAGACTTTGAAGCTTCCCAGCTTAACGACCAAGTTATTAGGCTTGTCCAAGATATAGCAATGCAGATAGCAGCTATGAGACCCGAATATGTAAGAGTTGAGGATATCCCCGAGGAGGTTCTGGAAAGAGAAAGGAGAATTTTAAGAGAACAAGCCCTCCAAGGGGGAAAGCCTGAACATATCGTCGATAAAATAGTAGAAGGAAAACTGAAGAAGTTTTATCAAGAAAAGGTTTTACTCGAACAGCCTTTTATTAAGGACGATAAGAAAAAAGTTGGAGATATCGTAAAGGAAAGCGGACTCGATGTTGATATAAAAAGATTCTGCAGGTTTGAGCTAGGTGGTATCTAATGGAGGAGTTTCCTAAATACACGAGAATTCTCTTGAAACTTTCGGGAGAGGCTTTTGCGGGAGAACAGGGTTACGGTATAGATCCTGTTTTTCTTGAATATATTTCCCATGAAATAAGAGGTATCTATGAACTTGGAGTCCAAGTTGCGATAGTAATAGGCGGAGGAAATATATTCAGAGGTTTTCAGGGAAAGGAAATAGGTATAGACAGAGCAACAGCGGATTATATGGGAATGCTTGCTACGGTAATAAACGCTTTAGCCCTTCAATCCGCTCTTGAAAATCACGCAAATATTCCCACAAGAGTACTTAGTGCAATAGAAATGAGACAGGTGGCCGAGCCGTACATCAGAAGAAGGGCAATAAGGCACCTCGAAAAGGGAAGAATCGTTATATTCGCGGGAGGAACGGGGAATCCTTTTTTCTCAACCGATACAGCTGCAGCCCTTAGAGCTGCAGAAATAGGGGCAGAGGTTCTTATAAAGGCAACGAAGGTAGGTGGTATATACGATAAAGACCCACAAAAGTACTCGGATGCTGTTCTAATAAGAGAAATAGCATATTTAGAGGTTATAAATAAAGGTCTTAGAGTAATGGACCATACAGCGCTTACCCTTTGTAAAGAAAATGAGATACCGATTATCGTTTTAAATATTAGAGAGAAAGGAAACCTTAGAAAGGCAATCTTGGGAGAAGAGGTAGGTTCGATAATAAGGGGGTAGCGACCATGATACAAGAGCTAGAAGATATCTTCAAAGAAGCTGAAAAGGATATGAAAAAGGCTGTCGAATATTATAAGAACGAAATTGCGGGACTCCGAACCAGCAGGGCTTCCACGGCTTTAGTTGAAGAAATAAAGGTTGAGTATTACGGTTCTAAAGTCCCTATAAAACAGTTGGGAACTATATCCGTTCCAGAGCATAATCAAATAATGATTCAAGTTTGGGACCAAAACGCTTCTTCTGCTATAGAAAAGGCCATAAGAGAGGAACTTAATCTAAATCCTACTGTTCAAGGGAACGTAATAAGGGTTACCCTTCCGCCTCTTACCGAAGAAAGGAGGAAGGAACTCGTAAGGCTACTTCACAAAATTACAGAAGAAGCAAGGGTGAGGGTAAGAAACGTAAGAAGGGAAGCTAAAGAGATGATAGAAGAGTTAGAGGGTATTTCCGAAGATGAAAAGAAAAGGGCGCTAGATAAGCTTCAGAAGCTTACCGACAAGTACATTGATGAAATTAATAAACTTATGGAAGTGAAAGAACAGGAGATAATGAGTATATGAGGGATTTTTACATTTTCCTCGGAATTATTTTTGCAATGGTGGGCGGAGTTTGGCTCTATAACTTTACAAAGGAGCAGAAAATTAATCAGCTTAAAGAAATTTCCTATATGGTCTATCTTTTTGAAAAAGGAAAGATTTCCAAAGAAGAAATTTTAAAAGCAACAAAAGGAACACCTTTTTATCCTTACGTTCTCGCTAAATTAAAAGAGTTTGAAAAACTACCTAAAACTATAGAAGATGAAAATCTGAAAAAGTTCTTTACCGAAAGACTTTTATCGTCATACTATTTAAAAGGAAAAGGTAAATATAAAGATATTGTAGAAAAGTCAAAGAAATTTAAAAAGGAAGATTTTAATTATCCCTCCGTAAAAAGTTTGGAGGCGTTCTCCTTTGAGAAATTAGGGAATAAAACCAAAGCTATACCGATATGGTCTTCTCTTAAAGAGAACTATCCTAATACTTACTTCGGTAATCTTGCCCGAATAAAGCTATATTTACTGAGGGAAGAGAAATGAAAAAATTTCTCACAGCATTCTTAAGTGCTGTTTCTATTCTATTGGCCGGAGAACTTATACCCTGCAAGGTAGTAAGGGTTATAGACGGTGATACATTCAAATGTGTGCCTGTAAATGGTTCAAGAGTTATTAAGGTTCGCCTAATGGGTATAGATACACTTGAAACTCATAACAGGAGAAAAGCAATAAGACAAGCTAAATGGTTCAGCGGAGGTGTTGATACCGTAATATCTTTCGGGAAAGAAGCAAAGAAGTATGCGGAAAAACTGATAGATAAAAAAATAGTATTTCTTGAACCTTCGGTGAGAAATAAAGATAAACGCGGAAGAATGCTCGCTTACGTTTGGCTTGA
>DQVZ01000226.1 GCA_015661465.1 Aquifex aeolicus | reverse complement strand
GATGGTTCCGCTGACCTATTTCAAGTTGAGGAAGTAGCAAGACTAACGGCAGAGTATATGCAGGATTATAAACTCCTAGTAAACAAATCCACAGTACCCGTGGGCACTCAAAAAAGGATTAAGAGAACAGTGAAACTCTATCTTAAGGATAAAAATATCGACTTCGACGTAGCATCAAATCCCGAATTTCTGAGAGAAGGCCATGCAGTAAAGGACTTCCTTGAACCCGATAGAATAGTGGTCGGGGTAGATTCGGAAAAGGCTAAGGAAATCCTTACCGAAGTTTACAAGCCCATTACCGATAAGGGATATCCTCTTTTAATTACCTCTCCTGCGACCGCTGAGATAATAAAATACGCTTCGAACACATTTCTGGCTACAAAGATTTCTTTTATAAACATGATTGCAGACCTGTGTGAAAAAGTTGGAGCCAATGTAGAAGAAGTTGCCATAGGAATGGGCTATGACAAGAGGATAGGAAAGGAGTTTTTAAGAGCAGGTCTTGGATGGGGAGGAAGTTGTCTTCCCAAAGATACAAAAGCTTTCATAAAAATATGTGAGGAGTACGGAGTTGATTCTACAATTCTAAAGGGAGCACACAGCATAAACGAAAGCAGGATAAGTAAATTCTTTGATAAATTAAAAGAAGCTCTTTGGATAATAAAAGGAAAAACGATAGCCATATGGGGCTTGTCATTCAAACCCAATACCGATGACATAAGGGAAGCCCCTTCACTCAAAATAGTTGAAAGGTTATTGAAGGAAGGTGCAAATATAAGAGCTTACGACCCTAAGGCTACAGAAAACTTTAAAAGAATTTTCACAGAAGGAGAAGATTTAAAGTATTTCAACGACAAGTATAAAGCTGTTAAAGGAGCAGAAGCTCTACTTATACTTACCGAGTGGGAGGAATTCAAAGAGGCTAATCTTGAAAGAGTAAAGAATTTAATGAAACTTCCTATAATAATAGACGGAAGGAATATATATAGTCCGGAAAAAGTCAGAGCTTTAGGATTTGAATACTACAGTATGGGAAGACCATGAGTTACTTAATGAATAATTACGCAAGATTACCTGTAAAATTTGTTAGGGGAAAAGGTGTACTTCTATACGACGAAAAAGGGAGAGAGTATTTAGACTTCATCTCAGGGATAGGTGTAAATTCCCTCGGACACTCTCATCCCAGATTAATAGAGGTTATCAAAAGTCTATCGGAGAAGATAATTCACGTTTCGAATCTTTTTGAAAACCCTTGGCAGGAAGAACTCGCTGAAAAGCTCGTAAAGGAGTTTCATACTTCAGCTAAAGTTTTCTTCTGTAATAGCGGGACAGAAAGCGTAGAGGCGGCGTTAAAACTTGCAAGGAAGTACTGGAAGGATAAAGGGGAGAATAAGTGGAAATTTATATCTTTTGAAAAATCCTTTCACGGTAGAACTTACGGAAGCCTTTCCGCCACAGGGCAACCTAAGCTTCATATAGGTTTTGAACCTCTAGTCTCGGGATTTTCCTATGCAAAGCTTAACGATATAGATAGTGTTTATAAACTCATTGACGATGAAACAGCAGGTATTATTATTGAAGTAATCCAGGGCGAGGGAGGAATAAACGAAGCTTCGAAGGAGTTTCTTGAAGAACTGCAAAATTTAGTAGAAGATAAAAACACACTCCTTATAATCGACGAAGTCCAAACAGGTATAGGGAGAACAGGAAAATTTTTCGCATATCAGCATTTTGGCCTTACACCTCACATAATAACCCTAGCCAAAGGACTGGGAGGAGGAGTTCCTATAGGTGCCGTCCTTGCAGTGGATGAAATTGCAGAGAGTTTTACTCCCGGTTCTCACGGGTCAACGTTCGGGGGAAATCCGTTAGCTTGTTCGGTTGCAAGTGTTGTGGTTGATGAAGTAAAAAAGATATTACCTCACGTAGAGGAAGTAGGAAGATACTTCAAAGAAAAGTTGATTTCTCTGAATAAAGGTAAAGTAAAGGGTAGAGGTTTAATGCTGGGACTGGAAACAGGTATGGAGTGTAAAGAAATCGTTTTAAAGGCATTAGAAAATGGCTTGGTGATTAACTGTACAGCGGACAAAGTTTTGAGGTTTCTTCCGCCGCTTATCGTTGAAAAAGACCATGTGGATATAGCTATAGACATACTCAGAAAAATCCTATGATTTATTTAGTCTTTTATATAATTTTTTTAATTTCCTTATACCTTTCAAAATTTTACAACGTAGGGATTATACCTCAATTAATTTTACTGAGTCCTCTTTTATTCAAAAAAGATAAAGAGTTAGGATTTAAAAATTATCGGAAAGGGTTTATTTACGGTTTATTTTTCCTGCCTTTAGCTTTGCCGCACCTATTTACAGCCCAGTGTTATGCTTTTGTACTAAATCAGTTAGGTATAGCATTTGCAGAAGAGATATTCTTTAGAGGCTTTTTAATGCAAAGGTTCTCAAATTTAGCGGTCTCCTTCATGTTTTCCTTCGGACATATAATTCACTGGTTTAATGTAAACTCTATTCTCACCTTTTTTCCTTCCCTCATTTTAGGATGGCTCTATATAAAAACTGGCTCTATTATTGCACCGGTAATAGCCCATTTTTCTATGAACCTATTTATCTTCTTTATTACAGAAAAGTATCCCCAAATACTCGATATATTAATGAAAAGTTTAATTTAAAAATTCTTTTAACTGTAAAATGCCTTTTTTAGTTTTATCATCTCGTCAAGGGGTATCTGTCCCGGTGCAAAAGACTTTTCCAGAGAACAATAGGTTATTATAGAACCGAATATAAAGCTGGCAACTCTGGATATCTTTCCGTAATTTCCCATCGATATAACTATTTTTTCCCCTTCTACCTGGCG
>DQVZ01000255.1 GCA_015661465.1 Aquifex aeolicus | reverse complement strand
GGTGAGCTTCCCCCGGAGGCGGTAATGGGTAGTAGCGGGATTCAAGCTTATTTAATAATACTCTTGATTAAATTCTTGCTAAACAAGCTTGACGAGGAAAAATTTATACTTCTTTCAAATGAACTAGGTTTCCTCTACAAAAAAGGCTCTTGGCGAAACCTGGACATAGCTATCTTTGAAAAAGAAAAAGTAAAACCCTATCTTATGCAAGACAAATTTATTCCTGTAGCTCCCAAGGTAGTTATAGAAGTGGATACAAAGGCAGACCTTTCAAGATACGGAGGAATTGAAGAATACGCCCATGAAAAAACACAGGATTTATTGGATGCAGGTGTAGAAAAAGTAATATGGATTTTTACCAAAACTAAGAAGGTAATGATTGCCGAAAAAGGTAAAAAGTGGATAGTTCAAGACTGGAAAGATGATTTTGAAGTAATTGAAGAAATAAAGGTTAACTTAAACGAAATTTTGAAAAATTACTCTAAGGAGGTTTGATAATGTTCAATAAAGTTTTAGTTGCTAACAGAGGGGAAATAGCGGTAAGAATTATAAGAGCTTGTAAAGAGTTAGGGATTCCCACGGTTGCCATTTACAACGAAGTAGAGGGTACCGCTCGGCATGTGAAACTTGCAGATGAAGCTTACATGATAGGGGTTGACCCATTGGATACTTATCTCAACAAGCAAAGGATTATAGACCTAGCCCTTAAAGTGGGAGCGGATGCCATACACCCGGGATACGGATTCTTAGCGGAAAACCCGGAGTTTGCAAAAATGTGTGAAGAAGCGGGAATAACCTTTATAGGCCCCCATTGGAAAGTAATAGAGCTTATGGGAGACAAAGCTCGTTCAAAGGAAGTTATGAAAAAAGCAGGTGTTCCCGTAGTTCCCGGTTCCGACGGAGTTTTAAAGAGTGTTGAAGAAGCGAAAGCCCTTGCTAAAGAGATAGGCTACCCTGTTCTTCTCAAGGCTACAGCAGGAGGAGGAGGAAGAGGTATAAGAATATGTAGAAACGAAGAGGAACTTATTAAGAACTACGAGCAAGCTTCAAGGGAAGCGGAAAAGGCGTTCGGGTGCGGAGACTTACTCCTTGAAAAGTACATAGAAAATCCAAAACACATAGAGTATCAGGTTCTCGGAGATAAACACGGAAATGTCATTCACTTAGGAGAAAGAGACTGTTCCATACAAAGGAGAAATCAAAAGCTCGTAGAAATAGCGCCTTCTCTTATACTTACTCCCGAAAAAAGGGAATATTACGGTAACATAGTGGCAAGGGCTGCAAAGGAAATCGGATATTACAACGCTGGAACAATGGAGTTTATAGCAGACACTGAAGGAAACCTTTATTTCATTGAGATGAATACCCGTATCCAGGTAGAACACCCTGTTACCGAAATGATTACGGGAATAGATATAGTGAAGTGGCAGATAAAGATAGCTGCAGGGGAACCTTTAACGATAAAACAGGAGGACGTAAAATTTAACGGATTTGCTATAGAATGCCGTATAAATGCGGAAGACCCTAAGAACAACTTTGCACCTTCTACCGGAGTAATAGAAAGATACTACGTTCCCGGAGGTTTCGGAATAAGGGTAGAACACGCTGCAGCAAGAGGATTTGAAGTTACTCCCTACTACGACTCTATGATTGCAAAACTCATTACCTGGGCACCTACGTGGGAGGAGGCTGT
>DQVZ01000158.1 GCA_015661465.1 Aquifex aeolicus | reverse complement strand
GGCTGCATTTTGTGGGAAAAATACGAGGGCAAAAAATGAGAATACTACCAATCTTGCAGGACAGCTTATAAAAGGTATCATTGCCATGACGATTAATCTATCCCGTGTTGTTTCTAAGTTCCTCGTGGCAACTATTGCGGGAACATTACACCCCAAACCGAGAAGTAGGGGGATAAGACTTTTGCCGGGAAGTCCAAGTTTGTGAAAGAATTTATCCATTAAAAAGGCAACTCTCGGAATGTAACCTGACATTTCTAAAAAGGTTATCAGCAGAAAAAGGGTAAATATTAAAGGTACAAAAGTGAGGACGAAGCCTACACCTCCGATTACCGCTTCGGAGAAAAATCTAACGAAGAACTGGGGGGCTCCTAAATCGGTTAAAAAATGTGTTACGAGAGGGCCTAGAAAATCATTGAAGAATACGTCGACCCAATCTACAAAAGGTGAGGCAAAATCAAAGGCTATCTTAAAGAGGAAGAACATAATTATTACAAAGGCAACCATTCCGATAACTGGATGTAGGAGAAAGTTATCAATTAAATCTGTTATGTTTCTCGAAGAAAGACGTCTCCTATCTGTTACCTCTTCATAAATCCCGTGAGCAAAGGCATACCTCTCTTCGTCGAGAACTTCCTTGAAATCTTTATGAAACTCTTTTTCAAACTCCTTTAAAAGTTCTGTATCTTGAAGGGAAAGTTTTATTAAATCATGCTTAGAAAGCTTATCTCCCTGTAGATTCTTATACTTTTCTGAAACCCTATTTAGGTATCTTTCCAACTCGTCAGAATACCTTATGTTGGGTATTTGTCTACTTTCATAAACTTCCACTATAGCAGGAAATATTCTTTCAATTCCAAAACCTGTTCTACCTACAGTTTTAACAGCTTTTACATTTAACAACTTAGAAAGCTTTTCCTCATCTATCTCTATCCCCAAACTTTGAGCTTCATCGTACATATTAAGAACGAGCACCGTAGGTTTCTCAAATTCGAGAAGTTGAGCTGTAAACATGAGATTCCTTTCAAAATTTGTAGAGTCAATGACATTTAGAATAACGTCTACGTTCCCTTTTTCTAAGAACTGAGCCGCTATTTTTTCATCTTCAGATATAGGCTCTAAGGTATACAGGCCGGGCAGGTCAACAAAGTGTATAGTGTAATCTCCGAAGTTTACGTACGCCTCCCTTTTCTCAACTGTAACTCCCGGCCAATTTCCTACCTTAAGGGAAGTCCCGGCAATTGCATTAAGTATAGTGGTCTTTCCCACATTAGGATTTCCGGCAAGGGCAACTGTTATTTTTTTCATATTTTCACCTCCTCAGTACTCAAAGTGTAACCTCATTCCTATTGCGTAAGTATCTTCAATTTCATCTATATATTGATAATCGAGTGTTAAATGTAAATTATCAAGCAGGTTATATTTGTAGTAAACTTCCCCAACATTTACATCCTCATATTCATCACCCTTTCTGTGGGCAACACCTACTCCCACAGTATGCTTACCTAAGTTGTAAACAATCCCACCACTTATGAAATACTCATACTCGTCGGAAGAATTAGTTCCGTACCTGAAGAAAAACCCCAAGTTGCCTAAACTGTAATCTCCAGAAATTCCTACCCCTTTTATCTCGTCCGAGG
>DQVZ01000117.1 GCA_015661465.1 Aquifex aeolicus | reverse complement strand
ATTTTTAGGTACACAAGTTTAAAAGTTTGTGATAACTGACATAATGCTATATCAAAAAAATCTTTTCTGTAAGATAATTGAACTAAGGAGGTTATTATGGAAGAAAAAAAATATGTCGCCGTTCCCTTTGCCCTCGTTGGTCTATTTGTAACCGATAGGGATGTTGAAGAAAGTATACGAACAGATATGACGCCTGAGGAACTGGAGAAACTTCAAGAGCTACTTGCCCGTTTTCTATTTAAAGAAGGTGTAAGAGTGGCTATTTACCCATCGGTAGTTCCCCCTGAACAAGCTGATGAAGCCGTGAAGGAATTGGAACAATTGATATTCGATGAAGGAGAAGGGGGAGAATAATGGTTAAAGTTGTGGTCTGTGGTGCTTTAGGAAGGATGGGAAGAAAAATTATTGAATTGGGTATTCAGGATAAAGACGTTGAAATAGTCGGAGGCATAGAGCACCCGGACTGCATTTCTTCCCTCGACCTTGGTGAAGCCTTGGGAAAGCTTGAGTTAAAAGGTAAACCGCTCACTAGCAGGCTGGAAGAAGTTTTACCTATGGCGGATGTGGTTATAGAGTTTTCGGGAAACCCTACGGCGGCGGTAAGTTATACAAAATTGACCTCTCTTGAGAAGAAAGCAATAGTAATAGGAACCACAGGTTTTACACCCCAGGAGATAGAAGAAATTAAGGAATATTCGAAGGAAGCACCTGTTCTCCTATCACCTAATATGAGTCTCGGAGTAAACCTTTTGTTTAAACTTGTTGAAATAGCGGCAAGAGTTTTGAAAGATAAAAACTTTGATGTAGAAATAATGGAAATCCATCACAGGTTTAAAAAGGATGCTCCCAGTGGAACAGCAATGAAACTTGTTGAAATTCTATCGAAAGTATTGGATAGAAAAAATATAGTTTTCGGTAGGGAAGGTGAAGCTCCGAGAAAGGAAAGCGAGATAGGAGTTATGTCATTGAGAGGTGGCGATGTAGTAGGAGACCACACAATCTTCTTTTTAGGTTTCGGAGAAAGATTAGAGCTTTCTCACAGAGCTTCGTCCAGAGACACCTTTGCTAAAGGAGCTGTTGAAGCGGCAAAGTGGATAAAAGGAAAAGAACCAGGCTTTTACACAATGTTTGATGTGTTAGGTTTATGAAATACTTTATGGAACTAATTTTTGAAAAATCAAGACCCGGAAAAAAGGGATACAAACTCCCTAAACTTGATGTTGAAAGAGTAGAGCCGGAAGAAATTATTCCAGAGGAATATGTGAGGAAGGAACTGGATTTCCCTGAAGTCTCCCAACTTGAGGTTGTAAGACACTACACTAAATTATCCCATTTAAATTACGCCGTGGATACAACGATGGTACCCTTGGGTTCATGTACTATGAAATATAACCCACGAGTTAACGAGGAGCTCGTAAATAGAAAAGAATTTCTCGAATTGCACCCTTTTATACCAGAGGAGTACATCCAGCCCGTTTTAGAGCTCATCTATAGATTCAAAGAATTACTAAAGGAGCTTGGAGGATTTGCCGAAGTTTCCCTTCAGCCTGCAGCAGGAGCTCACGGAGAATTATTGGGGCTTCTCCTTATAAGAGCCTATCACGATGATAAAGGTAATAAAGAGAAAAATGTGATATTAATACCCGACTCTGCCCACGGGACAAATCCGGCTACCGCGGCAATATGCGGTTTTGAAATAAAAGTTATTAAAAGTAATAAGGACGGAGAGCTTGACTTTGAAGACTTTAAGAGAAAACTAAACGATAAAGTTGCAGGACTAATGATAACTAATCCGAATACATTGGGAATATTTGAGAGGAAAATTAAGGAAATAGCTCATGAACTCCACAAAATAGACGCACTCCTTTATATGGACGGAGCTAACTTTAACGCTCTTGTCGGAAAATTTAAGCCGGGAGTGTGGGGTGTTGATATAATGCATTTTAACCTCCATAAAACTTTCTCCACTCCTCATGGAGGAGGAGGACCAGGAGCTGGGCCCGTCGGTGTATCCGAGAAATTAAAACAGTACCTTCCCGTACCTCATATAGACTTTGACGGAAAGAAGTATTTTCTTAACTGGAATATTCCAAAATCTGTAGGGAAAGTATTAGGTTTTTGGGGACATTTTAGTGTATGGCTAAAAGCTTTCGCTTATATACTCACTTATGGAAATGAAATAGGAAAAATATCCGAATATGCAGTTTTGAATGCCCGTTATTTGAAATATCTTCTCCAGGGAGTATTTAAAGACCCTTATCCTCAGTCTCCTTGTATGCATGAATTTGTCCTTTCAGCTGTAAACTTAATCAAGCATGGAGTAAAAGCCGGAGATGTTGCTAAGAGAATCCTTGATTACGGCTTTTACGCCCCCACTATGTATTTCCCTTTAATCGTTAGAGAAGCTTTAATGATTGAACCCACCGAAACAGAAGGTCCTGATACACTAAGGACTTTTGCGCAGGTTCTCAGAAGAATCGTTAAGGAAGCTAAAGAAAAGCCTGAAATACTTAAAAAGGCTCCTCACAATACTCCTGTAAAGCGAATTAAAGAAGCTGAAGCAAACAGAAATCTCATTTTGAAGTATAAAGATATTCTTGAAAGAAAAAAATCTTGAGATATAATAAATATTCTGTCAGGGGCGGTAGCTCAGCTGGGAGAGCGCCGATATGGCATGTCGGAGGTCGGGGGTTCGAGTCCCCTCCGCTCCACCAATTGAGCTACGCAGAGCCGGTAGCTCAGTAGGTAGAGCAACGGCCTTTTAAGCCGTGGGTCGCGGGTTCGAGTCCCGCCCGGCTCACCACTTATTCCTTCAATTGGAACTTTAGGAACTATTTGAATTTCAAGGGTTTTATAATTTTCATCCTGAGAATCTTTCTCAATTACGTAAACACCGCTCAAGACACTGCTTAGAAATCTTCTCTTTAGCTTAACATCCCCTTCTCTTAAAGCTTTTTCCAAATCTTCTTCCAATTCTTTTATGCTGTAGCTCAGAAATTCTTCGAGGTTGAGTTTCGTAGTTTGTTCGAGTAGGGAAATTTCTTCCTCCGTTCTCCTCAATTGTTTTTCTCTTTCCTTTATCCTTCTGAGAATTAAGTCAATGTTGTCCTCATCTGTTCTTTCAAGTACCCTATATAAATTTTCTATGGACTTTTCTATTTCCGATTTTTCTAACTTAAGGAGCTTTAATTTTTCTATCAAGGGTTCTCTTTCTTTTTCCAATAGCTTTAATAACTCCGCTCTTAACTTTAGTAAAACTTCCGTATCTAAGTGGTTTTTAATGGTTTCCAGTACCGCTCGTTCTACAATATCCGCTCTTACCCTTACAGATTCACATCCCATTCCCTTTTTATAAGTTGAACAAACGTAGTATCTATACCTTTGACTCTTAGCTGGTTCCGAATGCATCGTTTTACCACATTTACCGCATCTGATTAAACCAGTAAGCAATTGATTAGATGAGTAGTGTCCCTTTTCAGGAGAAACTCTCCTCTCTATCTTTTCCCTTTGAACCCTTTCATACCATTCCCTAGGTATAATAGGTTCACAAAAATCTTCTACTTCAACATTTCCAAAAACGTATTTCCCAATATATATCGGATTTTCAAGAATCCTGAGAATACTCTGTTTATTCCACTTTTTACCCCTATTAAGTTTTCCTTTTTCATTCAACATATTAGCTATCTGATATGCTCCAGCTCCACAAAATAGATAAAGTTCATAGATTTCTCTTACAATGCTTGCTTCCTCAGGATTTACCTCAAGTTTTACTTTTCTCCTACCCCCTTTGAATTCCTGAACTACCTTCTTCCTGTATCCAAAAGGAGGAATTCCACCGTTCCAAAAACCCCTCTTAGCATTCTCTATCATGCTCTTTAAAACGTCCTTAGACAGTTTTCGGGAGTAATATTCATCAACTATTTCAAGAATCCCCTCTACAAAGAGAGAAGTAAGGTCATCTTCCTCAGGAATACT
>DQVZ01000214.1 GCA_015661465.1 Aquifex aeolicus | reverse complement strand
TAAATTCACGAACTCATTTTGTCCTTGAAAAGATACTTTACTCCCGAGTATTTCTTTTATTACACTTTTATGTGTCCCTCTACCGTTTAAAAAGTATCTACTCCTTCCTTTTCTTATTTCCCTTCTTAAAATTATTTCTTCATCTTCATTTATGATTTCTATTTCCACAGCTGTGTCATCGGAATAATTTCCTTGCTTTCCTAAAACGAATTCTATTGCAGATAATGTCATAGATTTTCCCGTACCAGTCTCCCCCGTAATAACATTTAATCCTTTCTTAAACTCTATTTCTAAATCTCTGATAAAGAGGAAGTTCTCTATGTAAACCCTACCTATCATGGTAGTATAAAGCCGGCGGTGGGATTCGAACCCACGACCTCAGGCTTACGAAGCCCGCGCTCTACCGCTGAGCTACGCCGGCTAATTATAAAAATTTAAAAATTTTAAGAATCTACTTCAAGAGGACATATTCAAAAGCTCTATCTTCTTAAAGAAAAAAGCGATATTCTACATAGCTATGAAGAAAGCCAGGTTTTCCTCTTATGAAGATTACAGGGAACATTTTAGGAAACTTATAAATCTTGAGAGAAAAGCTCAAACAGAAACTCACCTTAAGGAAATAAAATTACTTAGCGGAAAGGAAAGAGAAAAAAGAGGCAGAGCTATTCTCAATTTAAGAGCTAAACTCCTAGGAAGAGGTTTAGGAGGTATTTACTTAGTTAGGTATTCACGTCCAGAAGGTATTCCTAAAACGGAAATCTCTGTAGGAGATGTTGTGCTTGTGAGTAAAGGGAAACCTACAGGCAAAGAGCTTCAAGGAACTGTGGTTGAAAAAACTAAGTATTATTTGGTAATAGCTTTTACAGAAAAACCTCCCTCTTATGCCCTAGGAAAGAGCGTAAGAGTAGACCTGTTTTCAAACGAAGTCACCTTCAAAAGAATGGAAAAAGCTCTTGAGTATTTTAAGGAACATTCCTTAAGAGATTTCATCCTGGGATTAGTGAAATAATATTTAAATTAATATGAAAGTAAAGATTAAGAAATTCAGGGATGGTAAATTTCTTTGGGAAGAATATGAAATAGACGGAGAAGGGCATACGGTTCTTGAAATTCTTCAAAAGATAAAAGAGAAAGAAGACCCTACACTCTCTTTCAGAGCGATGTGCAGAGCTGGTATTTGTGGTACATGTGCTGTCAAGGTTAACGGCCAGCATAAACTTGCTTGTAGCACGAGGGTTTACAGTGATATTACTTTGGAACCTGTTGATATAGCTCCCCCGATAAAAGATTTAGTCGTTGACCACAGTTTTATATACAAGAAACTCAAAGAAGGAAAAGTGTGGTTTGAAACACTCTCAAAAAACATCTCCTTAAAACCTGATGAATTGAAAAATACAGAAAAAAGCTGGGATTGTATACTTTGCGGTATATGTAATTATGTATGTCCTGCAATTCAGGAAGATGAAAGTTTCGGACTACCTTCAACTTTTACTAAATCCTATGGTGTAATTTTCGACAAAAGAAATACAAAAGGATATGAAAAGTTAAAAGATTTAGTCCCATTAAGTATACAAAGTTGTACTCATTGTAAAAATTGTACCTTTTCATGTCCTAAAGAATGTAATCCAGAATTTTTAATCAATATTCTGGAAAATACTATGGTAAGGTATGGTTTAATTAGAAAAAAGGAGCAAGATTTCGGATTTTTAGGTTTCTAAAATGGTAGCAGAAAAAAAAGTACTATCAAAGGCCTCTAAGGCAACGCTCTTAATACTTTCAATGCCTGAAGAAGTAAGTATGAACATAATAAAAGAACTATCGGAAGAGGAAATACAGAAGCTGTTTGACCTTGCGAAAGGTCTTGAATCAGTTTCAGAAGATGAATTGGAAGTAATAGCGGAAGAGCTTCTGAGCGAAATTAAAAAGGTAGGTAGAAAAGTAAAAAACCCCGAGGAGTTTATAGAATCCATGAAAAAAGTTCTTCCCCCCTCCCTTATGGAAAGATTTAAGGGAATATTGGAACTGGGAGACGTTGAAAAGGTTCTCAGAGAGATAGAAAAAGTAGATAGTAGAATACTTGCAAATCTTATACGTAATGAACATCCTCAAACTGTAGCGTTATTTTTATCTCAGCTGAGTCCTAAAAAATCTGCCCAGATACTTCAGAACCTTTCGGATGATTTGAGAAAGGAAGTCGTAAAGAGAATAGCAACTCTTGAAAATATAAACATTCAATACGTAAAGGAACTAGCAGAAATATTGCTCGAAGAAATTCGCTCATTGGGAGTAAAAGAGGCATTGAAGCTAGAAGGCACGTCCGTTGCAGCGGAATTGCTCAATTCTTTAGACAAGGAAACCAGAGAGTTAATTCTTCAAACCATAGGTCAAGAAGACCCAATCCTTGAGGAGAAAATCAGAGAAAAGATGTTTACCTTCGAAGATATTAGAAAGCTTTCAGATAGAGATATTATAGAAGTTCTTAAAGTGGTAGATAAGAATACACTTATGATAGCCTTAAAAGCCGCTCCCGAAGACATTAAACAGAAGTTCCTATCAAATATGTCCAAAAGAGCTGCAAAACTATTCCTGGAAGATATGGATGCCTTGGGACCCGTTAAAAAATCGGAAGTTGAAAAAGCTCAAAAACAAATCGTTAACGTTGTCCGTAAAATGATAGATGAAGGAAAAATCGAAATAGGAGAATAGATTTTTAAAAATTTTTTATTTAAACTTATAAATAAGTGTTTACTTACGGAGGTGGAAAAATGAATATTTCCCAGTATCTTACGGAAGAGCATAGAAAGTGTGATTCGGTTTATGCCGATGTTGAAAAAATGGTAAACGAAGGAGAATGGGAAAACGCTGAAAAGCTTTTTAAGGAGTTTAAGGAAAAAACTCTATTACACTTCCAAAAGGAAGAGGATATTCTATTTCCAGAATTTGAACAGAAAACCGGAATAGTCATGGGTCCCACACAAGTGATGAGAATGGAGCACAATCAAGCGAGGGAACTCATGGAACGAATGGAAGAAGCTTTAAAAAATAAAAATAAAGAAGAATTCCTTTCTTTGGGTGAATCCCTGATGATATTAATACAACAGCATAATATGAAGGAAGAGCAGATACTTTACCCCATGTCAGACCAACATCTCGATTCGGAAGAAATGGTTGTTAAAATGTCGGAGCTCGGAGAAGTATGATTCCAGGAGGATTACAACTTCTGTATTTGCCACCTTTTAGTATAATTGCCAGGTTTTTTATAACCGCTTTGGCGTTTGCAAATCTCGGAATGTTGTTGTTATTCTATCAGTATTTCACCGGGAATTTTAATCTAACTCCTACTGTTCACCTATACACCCTCGGCTTTATGGCAAGCACTATGATAGGAGCCCTATTCCAAATGCTCCCAGTAGTAGCAGGTGCTGTAATAGAGAATGCCCATAAAAAAGCAACCATCGTACACATAGGTTTAACTGCGGGAACTATCTTCCTTACATACGGTCTTTATAAATTCAGTAGTGGTTTAGCTTTCACCGGACTTGTAATTCTTCTCTTTACCCTCTTTTACATAGTACCGTTGATGCTCTTTAAACTTTTTAAAGTTAAAGACCTCAAGGACGCTCCGAGAGGTTTCATATACGCCCTAATTTCCTTCCTTATAGGAATAATTTTTGCAAGCCTACTCGTTCTTAATTTCTTCGGTGTTTTACACCTAAACCACGGATATCTATTTAATCTTCATATGAGTTTTATGTTATACGGATGGACAGCTGTTCTCGTTGCCAGTGTTTCTTTTCAAGTGATAGAAATGTTCTTTGTAACATCTCCTTATCCTAAATTTATAACCAAGTATCTCCCCGCCTTTGTCTTCAGTTTGCTGATTTTGAAAACCCTTCTTCCAGAAATATTTCTAATAGACTTTGCTATAGGTTTAGTGTTTACCCTTTATGCTATTTACACAATTACACGTCTTACGTCAAGAAAAAGGAAGATAAAAGACCCTTTGATAAATTTGTGGTATTTATCCATGGCATTTTTAATACTTTCTTCCTTATTTTTCCCCTTCAGGGACAAAAACTTACTCCTTTTCCTTATCCTATTCGGTATTTTTGTCCTCAGCGTGATTATGGCTATGATGTACAGGATAATTCCCTTTTTAGTATGGATGCATCTTTCGACTCAGGGAGTTCAAAAAGCACCGACGATGTTTGAGGTTATAAAGCCTAAATTCATATGGTGGAATTTTTATATATACCTTATTTCCATCTTATCCCTCATTTTCATCCCATTAAAAATTTATTTTATTTCCCTAATAGTTTTCACCTTAAATTTTGTCTTCTTTTTTGTAAATATAACAAGAGGTGTGTTTGTTTATATAAGGTACAGAAAAAAGTAAAATAACCTTTATGGAAAAGTACGACCTTATAATCAAAGAAGTCATTATTCCCGGCAAAGAAGGTAAGTGGGATATAGGAATAAGCAGAGGAGAAATAAGGAAGATTGATAAAAAAATTGAGGCGCAAGCCAAGGAAGTGATTTTGGGAAAGGGAAGAATAGCCTTTCCGTCCTTTGCAAATATGCACACCCATATATCTATGACCTTATTCAGAGGACTTGGAGCAGATTTACCTCTCATGGATTGGTTACAAAAAGTGATATGGCCCCTTGAGGAAGAGTTTGTTTCTCCTGAATTTGTGAGAGATGGAGCTTTGCTCGGAATAGTCGAGGCGATTAAAACGGGAACTACCCTTTTCATGGATATGTATTTTTTCGAAGAAGAGATAGGACAGGTTTGTGAAGAGGTAGGAATAAGAGCAGGATTAGGATTTGGGATTTTAGATTTCCCGACAAAAGTGGCTAAGAACCCAAAGGAATACATACAGAGAGCGAGGAAATTTGCCGAGGATTTTAAAAACAGAGAACTTGTTTTTCCAGTAATTTGTCCCCACGCACCTTACACCTGTTCTCCCGATACTTTGAGAATGGCGAAAGAGCTGGCAGATGAATACGGTCTCCTATTACACATACACGTAGCCGAAACAAAGGGAGAAGTGGAGAGGATAAAAGAAGAATACGGTAAAACCCCTGTGAGGCATTTAGAAAGTATAGGCTTTCTTGATAAAAATGTTTTATGTGCCCACATGGTTTGGACGGATGAGGAAGAAAGGGAAATAATAAAAGAAAAGGATGTTAAAATCGTACATTGTCCTGAAAGTAACCTAAAACTTGCTTCAGGAATAGCTCCAATTCCCGATTATATCAAGAGAGGAATTACAGTATGTATAGGTACCGACGGTGCAGCTTCAAATGACAACCTGAACATGTTAGAAGAAATGTCCCTTTGTGCAAAACTACATAAAGGTTTTAACCTAAATGCAAAAACTATTGATGCAAAAACTGTTCTTAAGCTCGCAACGGAGAATGGGTTTAAAACTGCAGGTATAAAGGCAGGAAAAGTAGAAGAAGGCTTTGAAGCAGACTTAATTCTCGTTAATCCTGAAACTCCTGAATTTCAGCCGCTTTACGACCCTACAGCTCAATTGGTTTACTCATCAGGTGCTGAGTGTATAGATACAGTTGTATGTAAAGGGAAAATTCTGATGGAAAAACGCCAATTAAAAACGATAGATGAGAAGGAGGTCTTCAGAAAAGCGAAAGTTTGGAGGGAAAAGATATTAAAATTCCTTTCTTCCCTTTCCTAATTACTCCTCTTCTACAATTTCAGGAGTTATAAAGATAAGGAGTTCCCTATTCTGTATATCGGTTCGCTTGCCTTTAAACAACCACCCGAGCAAGGGAACTTCTTTGAGTTTCGGAATACCTTCTTC
>DQVZ01000218.1 GCA_015661465.1 Aquifex aeolicus | reverse complement strand
TATGCCTATATCCGCTTGAACCAACGCTGGCGCGTCGTTTATACCATCTCCCACCATAGCTACCTTAAATCCCCTTTTTTGGAGCTCTTTTATTTTTTGGGACTTTTCATGAGGAAGAACTCTCGCGAAGAACTCGTCTATTTTAAGTTCTTTGGCTACATTTTCCGCTACCTTCTCATCATCACCTGTAATCATAATTATTCTCTTTCCCATCTCTTTGAGTTCCCTTATAGCTTTGTAAGATTCTTTTCTTATCTTGTCCGATAAGGCTATTGCCCCTACCAATTCTCGGTCTACTGCAACGAATATTACCATACTTCCCTTGGATAATAGTTCTTCAGACTTCTTTAAAATTTCTTCTTTGAGCTTTATTTTCTTTTCCTTTAAAAATTCAATATTTCCTATGAAAATTTCCTTTCCCTCAAATTTAGCGTAGATACCTTTCCCAGGGAAGGCCTTAAAGCTCTGTACACTCTCAGGATGAACTCCGTTCTCTAAAGCGTAATTAACTACCGCTTTAGCTAAACTGTGCTCCGAATATTTTTCTACCGAAGTAACAATTTTTAAAAATTCCTTTTTATCAATAGAACATATTATTTCATTTACTCCGAATTTTCCTTGGGTCAGTGTTCCCGTTTTATCAAAAACTACAGCATTAACCCCTTTTGCTTTTTCAAGAGCTAACCTATTTCTGATAAGAATTCCCTTTTTGGCAGAATAAGAAGTAGATACGGAAACTACGAGTGGAATGGCCAGTCCCAGAGCGTGAGGACAGGCAATAACCATAACTGTGACGGCTCTCTCAACGGCGAATGCTGTATTTCCGCTCATAAATTGCCAGATAGTAAAAGAGATACCGCTTGCTATAATCGCTATTATTGTTAAATAAAAAGCTACTTTATCTGCGAGATTTTGAAGCTCTGTCTTAGATTCTTGGGCTTCCTTAATTAACTTCATTACCTGACTTAGATAGCTATCTTCTTCCGTTTTCTCTACCTGTAACTTTAAGGAACCTTCGAGGTTTATAGCTCCTGCGATAACTTTATCACCCACCTTTTTTGGAACGGGTTTTGATTCTCCTGTAAGTAGAGATTCATCAACGTAAGTAATACCCTCTACAACTACTCCGTCCGCGGGTATTTTCTCGCCTGGCTTTACAAGCACTTTATCTCCGGGTTTTAAACTGGACACAGGAACCTCTATGATTTTTTCTCCCTTTATAAGATTTGCCTTTGTGGGCATAAGCTTTACAAGTTCTTCTAAGGCTCTTCCTGCACTCAAAACCGATTTCATTTCAATCCAATGTCCCCAAAGCATTACAGCTATAAGGGTGGTGATTTCCCAGAAAAAAGAAGCTCTTCCTGAGAAGAATGCAAACAAACTGTATACATAGGCCACCGTTATGGCAAGAGCTACGAGAGTCATCATCCCAGGTTTTCTCTTCTTTATTTCAAGAACAGAACCTTTTATGAAAAAACTTCCTCCGTATATGAAAGCGGCAGTTGAGATGATTAAAACCAAGTGATCGGCGAAGGGAATTTCCGTAATCTTTACGGAGAGTATAACCACAGGGATAGAGAGAATAGTGGTTATTATGGCTTTCAGTTTAATCTCCTCTAAATCATGATGGTGTTTATGTTCTTGTTTAGTATGCTTATCGTGGGTTGTATGGTGAGCTTGATGTGATGTATCGCGCATTTTTATTACCCCACCGTTTATAGTAAGATAAGAAGAAGCTCTGTTAAAGAGATTTGTTTATTTAACGTTAAAATGCCTTTAAAATAAATTTCGGTGGAGAAGGTTTTTAGGCTTGCAGAAAAGTTAGGAGCACGTGTAGTTCAAACTCATACGTCTTGGGTTTTAATCCTTTCCGACGTGGTTTACAAGATAAAAAAACCTGTAAACTTCGGATTTTTGGATTACTCTACTTTGGAAAAAAGAAAGGAAATGTGTTATAAGGAAGTTGAACTGAATCGGAGATTATGCCAATGGATTTATTTAGGAGTGGTTCCTATAAGTGAAGAAAACGGTGAGTGGATTGTTGAAGAAGATACTGAGGTCGTAGAATATGCCGTGAAAATGAGAAAAATTCCAGAAGGTAGAGTACTCTTCAATAGACTGGGTAAATCGACAAAAGAGGATTTAATAAAAGTAGCCAGAAGGGTTGCAGACTTTCACCAGAAGGCGAAAAGAGTTGATGAGTTTGGAAAAATTGAGATTATGAAATTCAACACCGATGAAAACTTTTCCCAAACGGAGAAATATATAGGAATAACAATAAATGAAGGAGATTACGAGTTTATCAAGAATAGAACCAATAGGTTTTACGAAGTTTACAAGGATTTATTTGAAAAAAGAATTAATGAGGGTAAGATTAGAGACGGTCATGGGGATATAAGAACCGAACATGTGGCTTTTTTAGAAGATGGTATATGTATTTTTGATTGTATAGAGTTTAATGACCGCTTTAGATACAGTGATGTTCTAAACGACATGTGTTTCCTTTCTATGGAACTGGAATACTTTGGAAGAGAAGATTTGGCAAAAGCGTATGAGGAAGCATACAGAGAATTTACAAAGGACGAGGATTTTGAAATTATGCTCCCCTTCTTCAAATGCTATAGGGCTTACGTTCGTGGTAAAGTAAATTCTTTCCTTCTCGATGACCCCGGTTTGAAAGAAGAGGAAAAAAAGGAAGCAAAAGCAAGGGCGGAAAAGTTCTTTAAATTAGCAAAGAAGTATGCTGAATCTATACCATTATGAAAATAATTCTCACCCGTGAAGAAGAAGACATAGAGAAAGATAAAAAGCTTTTTGAGAAAGAAGGTTTTACAGTCATAGAGCTTCCTCTGATAAAAGCTACCTCTCTTGATTTTGAACTTCCCTTGAGTGATTACGACTATATAGTTTTCCAAAGCAAGCGTGCGATCAGATATTTCCTTGAAAAGGAGCAAATCCCAGATAAAGCAAAAATCATTGTGGTGGGAAGAAAAACAGCTGAAGAGCTAAAAAAATACGGCTATAAAGCTGATTTAATACCTGACGAGGAAAACGTACAAGGACTCGTACGGCTATTTAAGAAACTCCGAAAGGGAAAAGTTCTGATTCCTCGTTCAAAAATAGGAAGAGATGAATTAATTGAATTCCTCAGAAGAGAGAACTTTACCGTTTTTCCGGTAAACGTCTATACCGTAGAGCCTGTACTTTACGATGAGAGGTTTCTACTTGAAAAACTCAAGGGAGATTTTATAGTATTTTACAGCCCTTCTGCGGTTAAAGCCTTTTTTGCAAATTTGCAAAAGTACGGAATCGGTAAGGAAAAACTCAGGCTCAAATACATAGCTATAGGAAAAACTACAAAAGAGAGCCTTTACAGTTTTGACGTCAAAGATGTTCTTATACCTCAAAAACCCAACACAGAACACATCATTAAACTATTAAAATCTGTGGCATGAATCTTGCAATTATAAAAATACAGTATGGCAAGAGAAAAAACTATAGGAGAAACTTTAAGCTTCGAAGGAATAGGAATCCACACCGGCGAAAGGGCAAGAGTAGTACTTCACCCTGAAGAGGAAGGAAAAGGTATAATGTTTTACAAAGAAGGAACCTTTATTCCAGCTAACTATAGGTTTGTAGTAAATACAAACCACTCTACGGATTTAGGAAGGGAAGGAGTAGTTATAAAAACAGTTGAACACCTTCTTGCGGTTTTACATTTGCTTGAAATTACAAATTTAACGATAGAAGTAAATGGTCCAGAAATTCCTATACTGGATGGAAGCGGACAGGAATTTTATAAGGCTTTGAAAGATTCCACGGTATACCAAAATACAGAAGTTGAATACTTTGAAATAAAGGATACTGTTGAAATTTCGAGCGGAAAAGCTTACGCAAAGGCTGAACCTTCTGAATTTCTTGAGATAACCTACGAAGATGAATTTAATAATTTCCTTGGAAAACAAAGTTTTACCTTCTTTGAAGGAAATGAAGAAGAAATTGTTTTAGCAAGAACCTTCTGTTTTGATTGGGAAATAGAGTATATAAAAAAGGCAGGTTTAGGAAAAGGTGGGAGCCTGGAAAACACACTGGTTCTTGGTAAGGAAAAAGTCTACAATCCCGACGGATTGAGATTTAAAGATGAACCTGTAAGACATAAAGTATTCGATATAGTTGGAGATTTATACCTATTGGGAAAACCTGTGAAGGGAAAAATTTACTCCTTTAGGGGAGGTCATAGTTTAAACTACAAGCTCGTTAAAAAGCTCGCCGAAATTGAGAAACCTCAGAGACCTAAAAGAAAAGATGTAGCACAATACACAGCATGAAAGTATTTCTGTACGATACTAACCTGATTATATCTTCAAAAATAAAAAATCAACTAAAAGCATTAGGAGTTCAGTTGGTAAATAGAGAAAATGTTGATGAAGATTGTATAGCTCTTGTTAATCTCGAATCACCTAAGGGTCTTGAAATATCCAAAGAACTAAAGGAAAAAGGAATAAAGGTTATAGGATACTGCGGACACAAAAACCTTTCATTAATGCAGGAAGCAAAGAATTTAGGTGTAGACTTAGTTGTTCCTAACAGTCAAGTGGCAGCAAACTTGGCAAATATTTTGCATGAGGTATGATACTTGACGGATTTTAAAATTCTTATGAGCTAAGTTAATGTATCTTCAGAAATAACATTCTAAAATACTCTCCCTTTATACTTTTTGCAAGTTTTAAAAGTTCTCCCCTCGTCTTTAGCTTGTTTTTTCCTTTATAATTCGCAGTTCCCGTGTAATGGAAAAACTTTATAAGGTCCAAACCTTCAAAGGGAATTTCTATATTTAGAATTTTGTATTCCTTCGGGAAAAAAGTATTTAGGATGTCTTTTTCATCGGGGAAAGGGAAAGAAGAAAAACTTACACTTCCCTTTACCGGCACTGCTATACCCACACAAACTTTAGCAACCCTTATGGCTTCAGAGATACTTTTTTTCCAATCGGTCCAATGAAGGGAAAAATTACTCACAACGTAGTCAAAACTTTTATCCTTAAAAGGAAGATTTTCTGCATTCCCCAGAACCGCAATGCCGTGGCGCTCTTTATATACTTCTACCATTTTTGGGGAAATATCCAGTCCCAATACTTCACAGTTTTCTAAGTACTCTGAGACAAAACCGGTTCCGCATCCTAAATCCAGGACTTTACCTCTGGGATTTATAAACTCTACCAGCAGACGGGCAGACTTTCTTTGAGGAAGTGCCCACTCTTCGTAAGTTTCAACAGCTCTTGAGAACTGAAGACTTAAAGTGTTCTTCATCTCTAATAGGAAAATGTCCTCCGCCGAGAAGAATTAATTTAGAACATCTTAAAAATTTGTGAAGTCTGAAGGATTCTTTAGGAGGCACTATTTTATCCTCAACTCCGTGAAGTATATATACCTCCTGCCTTATACAGGAAAGGATAGGGTATAAATTGAGGTTTATATAATCCTCAAGGAGCTTCATTCCGTTCTTTTCCTCAAAGAAATCTTCAAAATCTCCGTAAGCCAATTTTCTAAAGGCTTTTATACCCCCCTTTTTAATCAAAAGTTTCATAGCTCTTATATTCTTTTCTTCCCATGCTCCTTTGAAGAAAGGAGTAGTACCTATTAGGAAAATCCTGTTTACCTTATAGGGAAATTTGTAAGCAAATAAAAGAGCCAAACTTCCCCCCAAAGACCATCCAACTATGTCGTGCTTGGTTGAAGTAAGTGAAAAGATTTCATGAAGAATTCTATCTATTCCCGAATAGTTGTTTCTATTCCCACCGTGTCCGGGCAAGTCGTACTTTACCCCGCTGAACTTATCAAAAATACGGGAAGAGAAAGCCCAACCGTGAATAAAAATGGGATTTTTTAACATAAGGCTTATTTTAAATGTGCAGAGTTTTCAAACAGGCTTTTATATCACCTACAAAGGATTGGATATAAGGGTCTGGATTTTCAATAACTTCTTCAGGTTTTCCTATAGCTACAATCTCTCCTTCCTTTATAACGAGAATTCTATCGGATATGGTAAAAGCGGAAACCATATCGTGGGTTACTATAAGAGCGGTACTACCCGTCTTTTCTCTTAGCTCCAAAATAAGTTCATCTATTTTCCTACTTGTTATAGGGTCCAGTCCTGATGTCGGTTCATCATAAATCACAAGCTCAGGGTTAGTAGCAAGTGCCCTCGCTATGGCAACCCTCTTTCTCATTCCTCCCGAGAGGTCAGAAGGATAAAGGTCTAAAACCCTTTCGTCGAGGTTTACCATTCTCAATTTTTCAAGCGCTAAATTCCTTAGTTCATCTTTTGGACGGTTCTCCTTTTCCAGATAGTAAAAAACAACGTTTTCCCAAACTCTGTAGCTGTCAAAGAGAGCCCCTTCCTGAAATACATAACCTATTTTTTTTCTTACCTCTTCAAGTTCTATCTTAGAAAGTTTAGGAATTTCTTTATCGAATACCAGCACTTTTCCTTTTGTCGGTTTCCAAAGCCCCACTATTAACTTAGTTATAGAAGTTTTACCGCTGCCACTCCCCCCTATTATTGAAAAAATCTCTCCTTCTCTTACGTCGAAGGTTATATCTTTCAGAATTTTTCTGCCGTTTATTTCTTTGTAAACGTGCTCGAGCACTAC
>DQVZ01000167.1 GCA_015661465.1 Aquifex aeolicus | reverse complement strand
TTCCAGTTGATTAAAGAGTTGTAGTAGGTATTTGTTCTAAATGCAAACTTTTCAGTAACCTCTTTGAGCTCCCTTTTTTCCTCTTCAGGGAGCTGGTCTATAAATTTTAGGTCAATAATGTATTTAACTTTTCTACCCATTCTCACCTCCTTTTCAAGATTTTTTAATTTTTATCAGGGAATGTTAAAAGATTTTTAAGGCTTACAAATTAAGTGCTAACATTAATCTAAGCTTTTATAAATAAAATTTCAAGTTTTATAATATTAGCTTCAGCTATGAAATTTTTTGTATTGGGAGCAGGAAGGTGGGGAACAGCCCTTGCTGTACATTTAGGTAGGTTAGGTCATGATGTTTTACTTTACGACGTGAATGAGGAAGTCATTGGAAAAATAAATGAAGGAATACATCCTTATGTTGAAGGGATTTATCTTAAAAATGTTAAAGGAACTACGAATTTGGAGGAAATTTATAACTTTGAAAACATAATTTGTGCTCTTCCGGTTCAAGTAATAGAAGAAGTAATAGGGGATATATGCCTTAAAGGCAAGAACTTTATATCAGCTTCTAAAGGAATTAATTATAAAAAACTTAAAAGAATTTCTGAAATAGTTAAGGAAATCGAAGATGAACTGAACTTTTTTGTCCTCTCAGGGCCATCCTTTGCTGAGGAGGTATCTAAGGGACTTCCTACAGCTGTGGTTTTGGCATATGAAAATAAAGAAATAGCCATTAAATTACAAAAAGCTTTTAATTCTGTAAACTTCAGAGTATATCTAAATGACGATATAGCCGGGGTTGAACTCGGTGGAGCTTTGAAGAATGTTATAGCCATAGCTGTAGGAGTATCGGATGGTTTAGGTTACGGGTACAATGCTAGAACCGCGATAATCACTCGCGGAATTCACGAAATTGCAAAGATAGGAGAAGTCCTAGGCGGGAAAAGAGAAACTTTCTTCGGACTTTCGGGAGCCGGAGATTTAATTCTCACAGCTACTTCAGACCTTTCGAGAAATAGAACACTTGGAATACTTCTTGGAAAGGGTTATACGGTAGAGGAAGCATTAAAGAAAATATCTCAAACCGTGGAAGGTGTCAAAACTGCAAAAGCAATCTATAAGATAATTCAAGAGAAGAAAATTCACGCCCCTATATGTACAGCTGTCTACAGGATTGTTTCAGGGGAAGACCCTAAGATTGTTGCTGATTATTTTCTTGAGAATCATCCAGGTGAAGAGTTTCACCTATAACTTCTTCTTCAGACAGCAATTCCCCGTAGTAGTAATATTCGTTACACCTTTCACAGAACCAAATACCGCCTCCACAACACTCAACCGTTACAAGAAGAAAACCGCATCTAGGACAATTTTCACTCATCGGCTTCAGCTAAAGAGGGAGCTGACAGATGAGCCTTCGTGTACCCTTCTGATGGTTTCTCCAATTAAAGGAGCTATAGAAACTATTTCGAGTTTATTGAATTTCTTTTCATGAACAGGAAGTGTATTCGTCACTATAACCTTTTCTATTGGAGAACTGGTAAGTCTGTCTATTGCGGGACCTGAGAATATACCGTGGGTAGCACAAGCTATTACTCTTTTTACTCCCTTATTCATCAGAAGATTAGCCGCAGCTGTAAGTGTTCCTGCTGTATCTATAATGTCATCAACGATTATCGCGTCCTTACCCTCTAAATCTCCTACTACATCCATCACTTCAGCTTTATTGGGTTCAGGTCTTCTTTTAAGTATTACACCGATTCCACAACCAAGTTTATTGGCAAGGTCTCTTGCTCTTTTAACACCACCAGCATCAGGAGAAACTACAATTGGATTTTCGAGAACCAAATTTTTCCTTATATAGTCGTATAAAACGGGAATCGCCGTTAGATGTTCCACTGGTATATCAAAAAATCCTTGAATCTGAGGAGAATGAAGGTCTACAACTATTACTCTATCTATTCCAACTTTCTGCAAGAGATCCGCTATTACTTTTGCACTTATGGGGGTTCTGGGTTTATCTTGTCTATCTTGTCTACCATAAGCGTAATAGGGAATTACTGCAGTAATTTCCTTGGGAGATGAACGTCTTATAGCATCAATGGTGAGAAGTAGTTCCATTATGTTGTGATTAACCGGATTTGACAAAGAAGCTATTACGTATACGTGATAACCTCTTACACTTTCGTTGATTTGAACCCTTACTTCCCCGTCGGAAAAAGTGGTAATTAGAGTATCGGTTAATCTTAATCCTAGGTAGGCTGCAATTTCTTCCGATAGAGCTCTATTCGAAGAACAAGCTATTAACTTAATCCCGTTCATTAGCAATTTAAATGGCTGGGGCGCCAGGACTCGAACCTGGAACCCCCGGATCCAAAGTCCGGTGCTCTGCCAGTTGAGCTACGCCCCAGGCCTTATCCGAATATATTATTTTACACCGAATGCTTTTTCTTTCAACTTCTGTAAAGTAGAAATAGCAATTTATCGGTATTAATATGTTAATATGGAGTTTTTCTTCTTTATTGACGTCTACGCAGATAGAGAGCTTATTGACTATTACATCATAACCTTTAAGCTTGATGACCTTTCCTCCGTGGAAATTACCAGTCAACAAGGCAAGTACTACATAAGGGAAATCAAAGACTGGGAGAAATTCAAGGAGGATGTTTACGATATAACACTCTATGAAATGGGAGATGAAATAGACCGTTTCAGCGACATTGAAACGGCTCTCAGGGAAGCTTATAAAATTGCTATCGGAGAGGGTGCAAGAAGAGGAGCTAAAAAAATTGTTCCAGCTATAGGTTTCGGAAATCCTCCTCCTGGCGTTGTGGAAAAAGTTTATCCCGAAAAACTGGAGTTTGAAAAGTTTCCTGAAGACTTAGATTCTTTCCTTGACAAGATTGTTAAAGAAACTTTTATGGAAACAACAGGAGAGAGGTCAAAAGATGACGATAAAACCCCTTTCTGAACTTCTTGAAGAACTTACACCAAAAAAGGTTGTAGAGGAATTAAACAAATACGTAATAGGACAAGAAGAGGCAAAAAGGGCTGTTGCCATCGCTCTTAGAAATCGTTGGAGGAGACAAAAACTTCCCGAAAATCTTAGAAATGAAGTTATTCCCAAGAATATATTGATGATAGGTCCCACCGGTGTGGGAAAGACCGAAATAGCCCGAAGAATTGCAAACCTAATAAAGGCTCCCTTTATAAAGGTTGAAGCGACAAAGTTCACGGAAATAGGTTATGTGGGAAGAGATGTAGAAAGTATGGTACGAGAACTCGTAGAAGTATCCTTCCAAATGGTCAAGCAGGAAAAGATGAAAGAGGTGAAGGAAAGGGCAAGGAGACTTGCGGAAGAAAGAATTCTGGATTACTTGGTGCCTCACCAGTTTACCAGCTTCGGAATAAGGGAAAGCCAGAACATAGGAAAAAGAGAAGAACTGAGGGAAAAACTCAGAAAGGGGGAACTCGACGACAGGATTATAGAAATAGAAGTAAAGGAAAAAGTCGTTCCTATGGTGGGAATAGCCGGGCCTCCGGGTCTTGAGGAGCTTGAGAATCAAATAAAGGAAATGTTATCAGGTTTAATTCCTTCAAGAAAAAGAAGAAAAGTAAAGGTAAAGGAAGCTTTGCAAATCCTTGAACAGGAAGAGGCGGAAAAGTTAATAGATATGGAAGAAGTGGCAAGGGAGGCCATATACAGAGCTGAGAATTTCGGAATAATCTTTATAGACGAGATAGACAAAATAGCTGTTAAAACTCCCGGTCACGGTCCCGGGGTTTCGCGGGAAGGTGTTCAAAGGGATTTACTTCCTATACTTGAAGGAACCACGGTAAATACTAAATACGGGCCTGTGAAGACCGACCATATACTCTTCATAGGTGCCGGAGCTTTCCATATGGCAAAACCTTCGGATTTAATCCCAGAACTTCAGGGAAGATTCCCAATCAGGGTGGAATTAAAACCTTTAACAAAGGCTGACTTCAAGAGAATTCTCGTAGAACCTGAAAATGCCTTAACTAAGCAATATATAGAACTTCTTAAAACCGAAAATGTCCATCTCGAATTTACCGAAGATGCTATAGAAGAAATAGCAAAGATAGCGGAAGAAATTAATACCAGGACTGAAAATATAGGAGCAAGGAGATTACACACCGTTATGGAGAAACTTCTAGAGGATATATCCTTCAACGCTCCCGAGATGTCAGGGCAAACTATAATAATAGACGCTAAGTTTGTGAGAGCTAAACTGGCCGAACTTGCAAAGGATGAAGAACTAAGTAGATATATCTTATGAGGTGAGGAGTATGATAGAGAAGAAAATGCTCATAGGCGGTGAGTGGGTAGACAAGGATGAAAAAATAGAAGTTATATACCCTTATACGAGAAAGGTTATCGGAGCAGTACCTAAAGGTAGTGAGGAGGACGTTTACAAAGCTATAGAAAGGGCTAAAGAAGGTTTTAAGGAAATCTCTTCCCTTACAGCTTATGAAAGGTATGAAATATTAATGAGAGCTGCGCAGCTTTTGAAAGAGAGAGCCGAGGAGTTTGCCAAAACGCTTGTCTTGGAAGTAGGAAAAACTATAAGAGAAGCGAGAACAGAAGTTCAAAGGGCTATACAAACTCTAATTTTTTCGGCTGAAGAAGCCAAAAGAGTAAAGGGTGAAACCTTCCCTATAGATGCACATCCAAACGGCAGAGGAAAGGTAGGGTTTTACATAAGAGTTCCGGTAGGTATAGTATCTGCAATAACTCCCTTTAACTTTCCCTTAAACCTCTCCATGCACAAAGTAGGTCCTGCTCTTGCAGCCGGAAATGCGGTAATTTTGAAACCTTCCGAGAGAACACCTCTTACACCTTTGATGCTCGGAGAAATACTTCTTGAAGCCGGACTTCCTCCGAAAGCATTATCCGTAATCCCGGGATACGGTGATGTTGGAAAGGCTATGACAACACATCCAGATGTAAGAGTTGTTTCCTTCACAGGAAGCAGGAAAGTAGGAGACATAATCGCAAGACAGGTAGGAATAAAGAAGTTAGTTCTTGAGCTGGGTTCAAACTCCGCTATTATCCTCCACAAAGATGGGGATATAGATAGGGCTGTTGAGAAGACCGTTCAAGGAGGATACGCTATAGCAGGTCAAGTATGCATCTCTGTTCAAAGGGTCTTCGTTCACGAAGATGTATACGAAGAGTTTTTACATAGGCTAAAAGAAAGGGTAAGCAGGTTAAAAGTGGGAGACCCTATGCAAGAAGACACTGACTTGGGGCCTATGATAGCTCCTTCGGAACTACAGAGAATACAAGAGTGGATTGATGAAGCTGTTCAAAAGGGAGCTAAGGTGGAAACTGGAGGCTTAAGGTGTGCAGAAGATGAAACTGTATTTTCTCCCACAGTAGTTTCTTTAGTTCCCGAAGATACCAAGCTCTTTAAGGAAGAAGCCTTTGCTCCTGTTGTAGCTGTAAATCCCTATAAAGAAGTAGATGAAGCTATCAAGTGGGTAAATTCCTCGGACTACGGACTCCAAGTAGGTGTTTTCACAAAGGATATACAAACCGCATGGAAGTGTATCAGGGAAATAGAAGCTGGAGGAGTATTGATAAACGAAGGTCCTACTTTCAGAGCTGACCATATGCCTTACGGAGGAATGAAGTATTCCGGAATAGGAAGAGAGGGTCCTAAATTCGCTATAGAGGACTATACGGAGATAAAAACCGTTATCTTTGACCTTTTATAATGCTCGTAAGTCTGGAAAGACTTTTGGAAATTCTTAAGGAAGAAAGAAAGAAGGGGAAGAGGGTTGTCTTTACAAACGGATGTTTTGACATAATCCATGCTGGGCATGTGGATTATCTAGAAAAAGCCAAAAATTTAGGGGACATCCTTGTTGTTGGTTTAAATTCAGACAATTCTGTAAAAAGAATTAAAGGAGAAAAGCGACCTATAATTCCTCAAGAGATGCGTGCTAAGGTTCTTTCCTTTCTGAAACCCGTTGATTACGTAGTTATCTTTGAAGAAGATACACCGGCAAAGCTTATAGAGGCTATAAAGCCAGATGTACTTGTAAAGGG
>DQVZ01000011.1 GCA_015661465.1 Aquifex aeolicus | reverse complement strand
CCTTTAGCGTTTTTTCCTTTGTTATAACAATCCACAGCTCTCCAAGTAAGTCCGTGTCTTTTTATGCAAAGTTTGAGTATATAAGCTCCTGCTTCTACATTCTTGCAAGGTATCCACAGTTCTTCATCTCTCTTAATTATTCCTACTCTCTTGAGAAGAGAAAGGTTTGAGGTGTTTATTTGCATTATTCCTATGTCGTATGTCCCGTTTCTGTTTTTGTTCAAAGCTTCTGGGTTTAACCCACTCTCAGCTAAAGCTATAGCTAAAAGAAGCTCATAGGGAACTCCGTATACCTTCTCAGCTCTTTTAAAGCAATAATCTATTCCAAAAGAGATATTTAACAAAAGGTATATAAAAATCACCTTACGCATAGGTACACCTTTATCAGTGCTTCTGGAACTTCCTTCCCGTTCAAAAAGCGTGTTTTTTCGGTAAATATCCTGTTTCCAACTCTCAGATACCCGTCGGGTTTCAGAATAGAAACTTTTCCAACTCCATAAGTTATGAAATCCCATCCTCCGTATAGACCGAACCTTACTATTTCAATTATTTCTTCTATTCGTTGTGGGTATATTCTCTCGTCTACGCTTTCCGTTGTAAGGTTCAAAGTCTCTCTGTCGTATTCCACGTGTAGATTCAAATGTCTGAAACGGAGAGTTTGAATTTCCCCTTTAGTTTTTTCTACTTTTTCTAAGAACTTTCTCAAGTCTTTTATGTAGAATATACTTCTTTGTCTTTTCGAATAATCGGTTAGTTTTAAGAAGATATCTTTGCTTTTTCCCTTCTTCAGTTCCAAATTTTCCTTCCTGATTGTGTATTCTCTATCGAAGTAAAAAGAAAAGAGTAAGTCCATAAATTCATAGATGTTCAAATTTATTGCTCCTATAAAGGGTTTCCCTTCAATTATTCCCTCTCCCGGAATAAGAATATCAACACCTTTATCTCCCTCACCGAAAAGCTCAATTCCGTCTTTTTTTACAAAAAACTCTATTCTTCCCATAATGAATACTTTATAATAAAATTATAGACTATGAAAACATTGAGCACATTATTAGTATTATCAACATACTTAGTATTAAGTGCAAGTATTACCGGAGCAGCAAGGTACGATATCACTTCGGTTGAAATTCCTCATAAGTATAGAACTGAATACAAGATTAACGTAAAGAATCCTATTCCTTTAAGAGAATTTATTACTCTCCTTTCGAGTATTTCCCGTGAGCGAATAGTTTTGATGGATGAAGGAAGTGAAAGGGTATGGTTTGTAGGAAAAGGTAGTGTTGAAAAGATACTTGACACTGTTCTCTATCCGATAGGTTATTACTGGGAGAGAGAAGGGGATAAAATATTAATCAGGAAATACGTTTCAAAGGTATGGAAGCTATACATCCCTAAGCTTTCAAGTCAAATAACGTTTAAAGCGGAAGGAACAAATCTTTCTTATACCTACGATTATACGGGAAAACTTGGGGAAACTATAAAGAGAATACTTTCTCCTTTTGTTGAGAAAGGAAGAATAGAAATTGACCCTGTAACGGGAATAGTAAGCTTTTACGGGACGTACAAGGAAATGAAAGCTGTGGATGAAGTACTTGAAAAGTTGCAAGATATGCTTACCCGAAAGATAACACTCAAAATGAACGTTTACGCACTAATTCTAAGCAACGAATATCGGACGGGAATAGACATAAGTATGCTTTTGAGGAACCCTACAAGAATAGGAATAAACCTCTTAACTTCACAGAGTAATGCTCCTTTTTCTTTGACGTTTCAAACAACGGGTATTGAAGGATTAATCTCACTTCTTGAAAAATTCGGTGAGGTAAAGCTACTGGAAAGTAGGGTGTTTAATTCTGTAACTGGATTTCCCATAGTAATGACACAGGTAAGGGAGAGAGAGTATTTAAAAGAAACTAGAATAGGGTATTTAGCTCCTCAGCAAGGGGTTGGGTACGTTATTCCCACACTGGAAGTGAAACAGGAAAAGATAGATGAAGGTTCACAAATGGTTTTGATACCCCAAAAACTCGGAGAGGATAGGATAGTTCTCGAAGTAGCTTACGGAAACAAGAGGATAAATACCATTGAAAAGAAAACTTTTGTGGTTCAGGGACAGCAAACCTCCCTTGAAAGTCCTGATATTTCTCGCTCAGACTTTTCCGTGAGTTCAGTTCTGAGAAAAGGACAAAGCTTGGTCTTAGTTTCATCAGTAGTGGATAGTAAAAAGATATTCTCCACCGGATTACCCTTCCTTTCTAGAGTACCCTTTTTGAAGTATCTGTTCGGTTCACATTACAGAAATAAAGGAAGAATTCAGCTCTTTGTGACAATAACCTACTTGGGGGAAGATTATGGAAGTGGACTTGGAGAAACAGAAGCAGAGGAAGAAAGTTACTTTCCTAAATAAAAGGAAACTGATTCTTATAAGTTTAAGTATTTTGTCGTTTGCTTTACTCGGAGCTGGATTATTCTTTTGGGTGAAGGAAAAAGGGGAGGAGCTTGCAAAAAGAGGAGTTAGACTTCCCGAAGGAGCAATAAAAAAGAAAAAAAGAGAAAAAGCTCCGATAAGGAAAATGGAGAAAAAAGAGAGAGAAGAAATAAAGTTTGAAGTGTTTCGTGACGTTTTTAAGGATTTTTACACTCAGAAGTTTATAGCTGAGTTAAAGAAAGAAGTTGAAGAAAAACTGAGAAAGGAGTATGAGAGAAAAATTAAAAGCTTACAAAATCCCAGTATTTCTCCACCTTCTCTCGAAGAAATTCTGATAAAGAACTTAAAGATATACGCGATAGTTTGTGATTCGGAATGTTTAGCTTACACAGATAGAGGGGTATTTAAAAGCGGAGATCTGTATAAAGGTGTACGTGTTATAGTTGACGAAAACGGAATAAGGTTTAGGAGAGAAACATGATTGAAATAGGAAAAAGGAAAAAAGGAAAGTTCTGTACAGTTGTAAAGAGGGGGAAAGAAAAGTACTACGTATGTACCGATGACCCAGAAAAAAAGGAGGATATATACTATGTAGCTTATTTAGTTGAAAACGGGTATAAAAGCGGAGTTGTAAAAATAGGAAACAAAATAAAGGTCTTTACGATAAAGGGGAGTGAGGTTGCTGAAAGGGAAGAGGAACTGGAAGGAGACTGGGGTGACTTGGAAAGTTACCTTTCCGTTAAATTTACTGATGCACTCCCTGCTGTAATTCCGGAGGATATAGAAAAGTTAAAGAGAAAGTACTCAACTTATTCTAAAGTATACATCTCTTTAGCTGGTATTTCCCTTCTTATTTTCCTTATAGGAGTTGGAATTTTATACTGGAATAATAAGAAAGAGGAAGAGATTAAGAGGATTATACAAGAAAGTAGAAAAGAAAGGATAGTTAGACTATCCCCTGAGCAGAGGGAGAGGATAAAAAAGGATATTTCTCAGACGTTTATACGGGAGCTTGCTTACTTTATAAACACCTTACCCGAGCTCCAGAGAATAAAGAGTGTAAGCTTGAAGTACGTAACAATTCCTCCAAGGAAAGGAATACCTGAAAAACTTTACGGAGAGATGACGATAGTAATTGAGAGTGTATATCCAATTCAAAATTCGAGGAAGAGCGGTAAGTTCTTTCTGAAAACAATAAAGAAAAAATTAGAAGTAAAAAATGGTAAAACTTCTAAAAGTGGGAAGGTGTGTATGAAAAAAATTCTTGAATTCGGTGGAGAACTGGAAGTTACTAATCCGCTATCCTTCAGAGTAGTATTAAAGGACACTATGAAAGCTTTTAAGTTTCTTGAAGAGATTTACGGATGTCCCTTTTACTTTACACAGGTCTATATGGGTGAAATTCACAGCTTTAAGCTGGTGGTCAACTGATGTTTGGGAAAAAGTATGAGGAGAAAATAATTGAGCTTGAAATACTTTCCGGAAAAACCGCTGTTCCCGTTCACGAACTTTGGTATAAACTTTATGAAAATACAGGTAAAGAGATTTACCTCGATTTTGCAAGAAAAATAGAAAAGGGGATAGAGAAGTGGAAAGTTTACGCTTCTTATGTAAGTGATGAAGTCTTACTCGTAATGAAAACAGCTGAAGAAAAAGGGTTACCTCTTGGAACTTTACTTGAGGAAGTGAAAAGGATAAAAGATGAACTAAAAAAAGTTCGGGAAACTGTAAAATCTAAAGTTTTTCTTCCTCTTGTCTATTACGTTATTGTCACTCTAGTTCTCGGATTTGTAATCGGTAAACTAACCGATTTTTTCTTTCAGTTTTCACAGTCTTTACCCTCAGAATACTCGGAGAAAATCAAGTTAGTTTCTCTCTTGAAAAACCTGTTCTTTCCAGTAAATCTGTTAGTTTTTTCCCTTATGCTGCTCGCTTTTGTGTTTTTTCCCCACAGGACACCGGTTATAAAGAAAGTCTTCAAGGAAGTTGACGGTCTTTTTGTGATTGCTCTTTCCGTAGTTTTCTACTCCGCTCAAGTTCCCCTTGAAGGGATAATAAAATTCTTCAGGGGAGTATCTGGACACGTGAATAAGATTTTTTCAAAAATTTCCGATTTTTCGGAGAAAGGATTTTCCAAAGCAATTTCCGAGTTTCTTCCTCCTGAAGAATCGGTTATCGTAGAAATATCAGTAAAGACGGGAATGTTCGAAGATACATTAAGGGGTCTTTACAGCTTTAAAAAAGAAAAGTTGCAAAAGCTTTCCGATAGATTCGGAACTACAATATTTATCTTATCCTTTTTATTTCTTTTAGTCCCCTTTTCTTTCTTCTTGACTATATACGGATACGGAATGATGGTGGTAGTTCAGGGAGTTATGGAAATTTTGTCTCAATACTAAACTCTCAAAACTTTATAACCGAAAGGAGTTCCTTTCAAAAGAGAAGAAAAAACCTTTTGATTGTAAGAAAGTTCTTCACCTTTCCTTTT
>DQVZ01000157.1 GCA_015661465.1 Aquifex aeolicus | reverse complement strand
TATTACCTTGGCTGGAGCGGTAGTTCAGCCTGGTCAGAACGCCGGCCTGTCAAGCCGGAGGTCGCGGGTTCAAATCCCGTCCGCTCCGCCATTTGAACTATCTTTAATCTTTCCTTGACGAAAAACTGCCGAAATTGGAAATGCTGTTAACTACTTGTCTTAAATAGTTTTCTGTAAGATGTGCATATCTTTTGGTCATTTGTAAGGAAGAATGATTCAAGAGTTTTTGAACTGCATATATATCCTTTGATTTCATAGCTATCCATGAAGCGAAGGTATGCCTGAGGTCGTGAAAACGGAAGTTTTCTATTCCAGCCCGCTTACACGCATTTTTGAACACCTTCAAATATGTCCTGTCCTCATACTTGTACGGAAGTCCTAATCTATTCGTAAAGACATATCCGTGTTCCTTTTTTTCTTTCTCAAGTTTCTTAAGTAGTTTGTATACGGTCTCATTCATGGGAACTTTGTAGGTTTTCTTAGTTTTTGTAGAAGTGCTTTCTATGTATATAACTCTGTTTTCAAAATCAATATTTTCCCATCTGAGTGAAAATATCTCCCCGGCTCTTAAACCTGTATTCAAGGCAAAAATAATAACGGGTTTGAACCACTCAGGACAAGCTTCTATTAGTCTTTTTGCTTCTTCCGGTGTCAAGTATCTTACTTCTTCTTTTTCTACTTCTTTAAATTTTTCTATCTTCGGAATATCACCTCTAAATATACCACTTTCTTTAGCTCTGTTAAAAATACTTTTTAAGACTGTAAGCTCCTTATTGATAGTTTCCCTTGATACTCCTTTCGAAAGCCTGTAATCTTTATATTTGTTTACTAATCTTTCACTAATTTCCGAAAGCCTATAATTACCAAAGTATTCAATAAGTTGCTTAACACGATTTTCATGCTTCTTCTTTGAACTTTCCCTTGCATTTGAGTTCTTGAAATACCATTCCAAATAACTTTCCGCAGCTTCTTTGAAGGTAATACTTTTTTCCTTCTGTGGAATGTATTCACCCCTTATTATCTTTGACCTTATCTCATTTGCTATTTCTTTCGCCACTGTTTTGCTTACCACCCCTATTTTTTCATAGTACCTCTTACCTTTGTACATAAACTCAAAATACCAAACCTTTCCTCTCTTTCTTAAATAACCTTCTCCCCTTCCCATAACCTTTTATGATATCTTTCATTAGCTTTGTAAACAATATTGACAATACTGTATATTTAAGATATACTTATTTCCATGAGTGATAAATTTTTCTACACCGTTAAAGAACTGGCAGATATGCTGGGATGCAGCGAAGAAAACGTTCGGCAACTTGCAAGAAAAGGTTTACTTCCCGCAAGAAAATGGAAAAAGAGAATAATTTTCCTAAGAAAAGAACTTGAAGAATACTTTGGAAAACTTCCTTATCTGAATCCGAGGTGTAAAGATGGAGCTTTTTGAAATTCTTAAGAAAAAGAAGGAAAAAATATCTGTTGAAATTGAAGCTCAGGAAAAACTTTTGACACCTTTCTCAACACTAAAAGTTAAATTTAAAGAAGGAAACAAAATTCTCTACGAGGTACAGACTATTTTGAAGTGTGAGAACTTAGAAGGATGTTTTGTATGTTTCAATAAAGACTTAACGATGTTGAGTGTAGAAAAAGCAAGAAATAGGTTAAATTTCCCTTTAAGCTGGAAGGGATGTTTAACCTGGCAAGGAAAACCTGTTTTTGAGGATAAGTTTTTTGAAAGCATTAAAGTAAAAGAGGGTTACTTTTACGGATACCGAAAGAACTACACTTTGATAGAGAGGATACAAAAGCTTGAAGTATTTAGAAGTGGAAATGTTATCCGTTTGGTTTTGAACGGTAATGAGTTTTTTACAGAAATATAGATTGACAAAATTCTATATTGCATATATAATCAAATTAAAAGAGGCTTTAGCCTCTTCTCCCATCGTTTTTCAAATCCCGCACGAGGTTTCCTTTCGGGTCGGGATTTGAAAAATCCCGCAAAGGAGGTGGTTGCCATGGAAAAATTTCTGGTTCTTGATGAAGAAAAAGCTTTCAATGTCCTTTTGGAAATTGGTTTCAAGGTTGAAGATGTTTCTGTAGAAGGTAGTGGTATTATCGTTTCTCTCTTTAGAGAAAATAGCCTGAGAGAAGAGAAGATATCCGTCAAGCTGGAACCTTTCAAAATGCCTTTGAGCGGCAAAATCATGTTTGAAACCGAAGGAGTTTCTTACACGATTTATGAAGAAACTGAACCCGGACACAT
>DQVZ01000082.1 GCA_015661465.1 Aquifex aeolicus | reverse complement strand
TCTATCAACCAAATACAATCTGCTTTCACTAACTGGTGTCCCGTGATAACTCTTTACAGAGTACTCGGAGTAAAGGAATGTAAATGCTGAGTCCCTCTTTCCCTTAAAATATTTTTAAATGCTATTAAAGCACTTCAATGACAAAGATATTTTTTACAAATTTCTTAAAGAAAGAATTGGTATATTCTTCAAAGAGGCTGAACAGAGAGCGTTTGAGGGAATATTTCATTGTATATATTTCAAAGATTTTTCTGTTCCTCCCCAGATTATTTTTGAGGCTGGAAGGAAAAGTTGTGTCTCAGTTTTTTTTAACGACGGAAATTATGCGATTTGCGGTTCTGAGTCAAAACTAAAAGACTTTTGCTCGGAGCTTACGAAGTTTTCCGAAACTAAAAATCTCGCAAGAGAAATTTTAGAAAGCTTTATAAGATATAGAAAAAAACACTTTCAGCTCAGTTATAACAGAAAAATTCTTCCGCTGGGGCTAAAGACCGCAATAATGGGCGTTCTGAACGTGACTCCAGATAGTTTCTCCGATGGAGGTAAATACTTAGAACCCGCAAACGCAGTAAAAAGAGCTGTTCAAATGGCGGAAGAAGGAGCAGAAATAATAGATATAGGCGGGGAAAGTACCAGACCTGGTTCAAAAAGGATATCCGCCGAGGAGGAGATAAATAGAATATTGCCGGTTTTGAAAGAAGTAAGAAAAGAGCTTCCCGAGGTTTGGATTTCTATAGATACTTATAAGTCGGAAGTTGCAAGAATTTGCCTTGAGGAGGGAGCGGACATAATAAACGATATAAGCGGGGGGACTTTTGACCCGGATATTATGAAAGTTGTTGCTCAGTACAGATGTCCTTACATAATAAACCACATTAAGGGCCGACCGGAAACCTGGAAGGAAGAACCCATAGTTTATGAAGACGTTGTTGAAGAAATTTTGGAGTTTTTTAAAAAACAAATATCGAAACTCAAAGAACTTGGGTATAGGGAAGAGGATAAAATCATCCTTGACCCGGGTATAGGCTTTGGAAAACTTCCCGAACACAATATTGAGATACTTCGGAGATTTTCCGAGTTTAAAATTCTCGGTAAAATTCTTATGGTAGGAGTTTCGAGGAAATCCTTTATAGGGTTAATCCTTGAAGGACTTTTAAATAAAAGAACTCAGCCAACCGAAAGACTGTATGGAAGTTTAGGGGCTCTTGTTCCTGCGGTACTCGGCGGGGCAAGCATAGTAAGGGTACACGATGTTAAAGAGACAAGAGAATTTTTGGCACTTCTCGATGCAGTAAGGACCTACAATGGAGCTTGAACTTATAAAGGAATTTTTCAATTGGAGAGATATAGCGGATATATTAGGTCTTACACTGCTTTTTTATTTATTTATAAGATTTCTCTTCATAGCAAGAGGCCTTTATCTTCTAAGAGTACTAATCCTATTCGGTCTTCTTTGGACTGGTGCAGAAGTTCTCGGGCTATCTACACTTTCTTGGATTTTTGAAAAGCTATGGACTCTCATACTTTTTGCCCTTATAGTAATCTTTCAACCCGAAATCAGAAGGACTCTGGCAAATATAGGTAAAAAAACTAAAGTTTTGAAGATTCAAGAATACGAAGAGAGGTCTATAGATAGATTAGTGAGAGCTTGCAGGTTTATGGCTGAAAGACAGATAGGAGCTTTAATAGTTATCGAAAGAGAACAGAATATAGAGGACCTGGTTGAGGGATGTATTTATATAGATGCCCATATATCTGCGGAATTGATTATTACAATTTTTTATCCTCTCACTCCGCTCCACGACGGTGCGATTGTTATAAGAAACGATAGAATAGCTTTTGCTTCTTGTGTATTACCTCTTTCTAAAAATCCTGAACTACCCAGGAAGTATGGAACTAGGCATCGTGCAGC
>DQVZ01000140.1 GCA_015661465.1 Aquifex aeolicus | reverse complement strand
TATTTGAAAGATAACAGAGCCCTTTACGCTATAAAGGTTATAGAAGGTCATGTCTATCTTTCTAAAGTTAGTGAGCTTTCGGAATTCGGAATTTCATTTGGGGAGAATGTGGATAAAATAAAACTCATAAGGTTTGCGGAGGTGAAATAAAAATAAAGGCAGTAAAAAAAATTTCTCTCGCAGATGAAATATTAAAATTTTTCTTCTTTATTTTCTTGGTTTTGTTTATTCCTACACTATTAATTCTTAAATTTTTATTAAATGTGGAATGGAAAGTTTCACTTCTTATATCGTTAGGTTATTCCTTAATTCTCGGGTTTATCATAACTCAAATGGTGAGTAAAAAGTTCGAGCACATGCTCGGAAAGTTGTATTACATATCTACGCTTTTTTATGAAAATAAGGAAAAACTGGAGGATGAGATATTACCTATTCCCATCTATGAGGAAATGACAGAAATATTGGAGAATTTTGAGAAAAGTATAAAATACATTAGGGAGAATTATCTAAAGAGTATAAAAGAATTGGAGGAAGAGTATACGGATGCAGTAGAAAAGGCAAGCACATTGATAAGCCTTATTGAGGAGCTAAGAGAAGGGAATTTTCAAATAGATAAATTTCCTACTGGACTTGACCCGATAGGAGCACTTGGAGAAGCTTTAAAGGAAACAATGAAAGAACTATATCTAAGGATAAAACATATTGAGGAATTGGTTTATAATTTAGAAGATGAGGTAAAAAATCTCCACTTGCTAATTGAGAGTGGAGCGGAGGAAGATTTCATAAAAAGAAAACTGGATAGCATTGAAAGCATTGTGAAAAAAATTCAGGATGAAATAGAATTTTTCAGGTAGTGGAGGGAATAAATGGATAAGTATCAGGCTGTTTTACAAGAGCTAATTAAGGCATCCGGGATTGAAGGAGCTACACTGGTAAGCTTGGATGGTCTTCCTATAGCTTCTGTTCTCCCACCGGATACGGAAGAGGACAAAGTGGCGGCTATGAGTGCGGCTATTCTTTCACTGGGTGAAAGAGTAGTGGAAGAACTCCAAAAAGGAAACCTCGAACAGATTACCATTAAAGGGAATCACGGATACATAGTCATAACCGGTATAGGACAAGATGCTGTACTGACTACTTTAGCGGGAGAAAATGCAAAGTTAGGACTCATTTACATAGAAATTAAGAAAGCACAACAACAACTTAAGGAGCTAATATAGAGCTATGACTTTAACCGGAGACCTTAAGTCTTTCAGTTTTGCAGATATATTGCAGGTATTGAATTCAGATAGAAAAAGCGGAGTTCTAATAGTAGAGTGGAAAGATATGACTGTTGCTTATTACGTCAAGGATGGAGAGATAGTACTTGCCAGACCTGTGGATAAAGTGTTCAGAGTTTACGTAGATAGAGATTTCGAAAAACTCCTGGAAAAGTTACGATTAAATGAGCGTGCTTTTGCAGAAACCATAAAAAAATTTCTCATTCCCAGGCTTGAAAATAGAGATGGAATTTTTTCTTTTACAAAGGGTTTCATCAGGTATCCTGACAATGTTCCCGTATATTTTCCTGTTGAACAAATTATTATGGAAGCGGCAAGAAAGCTCACGCTTGAAGAAACGGAAAGGAAAATTTCAGATGAACTGCTCGTTTTTGAAAAGTCTCCCGATTGGGATTCGAAAGTCCAAAGGACTAATATCAGCGAAAAGGAAAAGCTTATCCTTGAACTTGTGGACGGCACTAACACGGTAAAGGATATATTGGAAAAAAGTAAAGTAGACAAGCTCACACTTTATAGAACTCTTTACGGATTGCTATCCATAGGAGCTATAAGAAGGAAAAAGAAGAAGATAACCAGGAAACCATCTATTTCTCTTGACCTTTTGGCAAAACTTATAGAAAAAATTAAAAAACTATGACTAACAGTGACGTAAAAAAAATAAAAATCGTCATAGCGGGTCCGTTTGCTGCAGGAAAAACGGAGTTTATAAAAACGGTAAGTGAAATTGATCCCGTAACCACGGAAAGGAAAATAACCCATTCCGAGGAAAAGGAAAAGAAAAGCACGACAACAGTTGCAATGGACTTCGGAAAGATAAGGATAGATGAGGAGCATGAACTTTACCTATTCGGTACGCCCGGACAAACACGATTTAATTTCATGTGGGAAATACTGGGTGAGGGTGCTTTAGGAGTTATTGTTTTAGTAGATAGTACAGACCCTTCTACTTTCCATGAAGCGAGAAGAATAATAAACTTTTTCCAAAGTAGATACCCTATACCCCTCGTGGTTGCCGCTAATAAACAAGACCTTCCAAATGCTTGGTCTCCGAGAGATGTAGCCATAGCACTTGATATATCCGAAGAGGAGGAAATACCCGTTGTCGGTATTTCTGCAAAGGAAAAGGAGCATGTAAAAAAGACTCTTTTATTACTCCTTGAGTTGATAAAATCTTCCCTTGAAAAATGATATTTACAGGGATTGAAGGAAAGAAGTGGTTCAGTGTTTCTTATTCTTTGTTAAAAAAAGACTGGAAAATAACTGAAAAAAAAGGGAAAAAAATTTACGTAATTCCATCGGACCTTTGTTTTGTAAAAAAGGAAATTGCAGAGATAAAAAAGGAAAAAGAGTTAAGAGAATATCTCAAGTATGAAGTAGAAGAATACGGAAAAGTCCTGTGGGATTTTAAACTCGTCGGAGATTTTTACTATCTGGTTTTAGCAAGAGATTTCAATCCTCCCGAAGATTTCTTTTCTCTTGATTGTGAAATTTTTTCCTTGGCAAGGATTTCAAGAGTTTTAAGAAAACCTAATCTTGTTATTTTGGATTTAGGGAAAAGAAAAACTACATTCATCGAAGTAAAAAATTACGAATTGGATAGGTATAGGGTAGTTTTAAAAGGTGGAAATTATTTAAATGAGCGAATCCAAAAAGATTTTAGGGTCTCCTTTGATGAAGCAGAAAAGATAAAAATAGAAGAAGGTATGAGTAATTCTACGGTAAAAAAGGTTATTGAAGAAATACTTTCGAACATAGGTGCTCAGTTCGCAGATAAAGAAGTGCTTTTGAGTGGAGGACTTAGCAAGTTAAAAGGTTTAGAGGATTTATTTAAATCCGTTTTGAGAATTCCCTATTGTGAACCAGAACTTACCTCTGCATTTGGAGCATCGCTGAAGTTTGTTTTTAAAGACAACTCACCTACTTTCAAGAAAGAAGAAATATCCCCTAAAGAACAGAAACTTTTGGTTGTCTTTGTTGGATTGGCAACTACAGTCTTTATTTCCTATCTCCTTTCTAAGGATTTTCTTAAAAAGGAAATAATGAAAACCTTAAATCAACAAAAAAAGGAATTGTTTTCCGCAAAATTCCCAGATTTACCACCCGTTATGGTAGAAGAGCAATTAAAGAATATGAAGGAGCGCAAACAGAGTAAATTCCTAGAACTTATGTATACGGTGCTCAAGGATTTACCTGAAGGTGTGAAGATATACAGGATAGAGTTCAAAAATAGTTACTTAAAGTTGGTAGGCGAAGCTCCGGAGAGTTTTATAAAAAATATAAAAGCTGACTCCATAAGAAAAACTCCGGAAGGAAACTACGAATTTGAGGTGGTGGTAAGGTGATACTCTCTAAGAAGGTTATCTATACTTTGGTTTTATTGCTATTTACTTTTTACTTGTATACTTTTTTGGTAGACTTTATCGATTTTAGAAATTTTTTAAATACCCAATACGTAAAATTTAAAGATTTTGTCTTCCTTTTGGAAAATACGGAATACAAGGAAACAAGACCTTTGAATGAAAAACTAATAAGGAATTTAGCTCAAAAGTACAGTATTAATTTGAAGGAAATAAGCTATCGGGAGGGGAGATACGTAATCTCCTTAAGGGAAGTAGACGGTAGAGCTTTAGTTCTATTTATAAGAGATTTAGAACAAAATGGTGTATTGGAGAGCCTTGAAGCTGTAGACAATACAGGTAAAGGAAAGTTCGATATAAAGATTATTTTAAGACCTTTCTGACTCTAACTTTTACGTGATACGGATTTACCGCAACGGGGTGAATCAATACGGGAATAGGTGTTTTAGTAATAATCCTTATTTTGTATTCACCTTCCTTTAGATTATAAACTTCGATATACACTTTTACTTTTTCAAGTAGCTTAGACTGGAGTAACTTACGGGAAACGAGCAAAGTTATATCCACAAATGGAGGATTGATTTCGTAAGCATAATTAGGGTTTTTTCCTTTTATTTCAACGAACCTTGTGATATCAAGAGGCAGTCTTTCTCCGAAGTTTACCGCGAACCATATGGAAAACCCTAGAATGAAAGAAACAAGTATGTACTTTATTTTTTCCCTATGATTCATGCTTTACCCCTAGGAGATTAAGAAGTTT
>DQVZ01000051.1 GCA_015661465.1 Aquifex aeolicus | reverse complement strand
TATTTTACTCCAAAAACCTTTTCTTTCTTGTACCTCAAAGTCAAGATTAGAAACGGATTCCCTCAGCTCCTCCTTAAAGGCCTTGTCTACAGGATTTTGGTCTATAATCTTCCTGATAAGATTCTTTCTGTAGTGAATGTAGCCTATATAATTTATCCTTGCCGTTGTATACTTTATTGCAAGGAGTTCTAAACTTTCCACGACAGCTTTTGCCTCTGCGGAGTTATCCGCCTTATTCACTATAACGTAGAAATCCTCTATTCCCTCTTCTTTATTTATTACCTTGATAAGTGCGTATGCATCCATTATTGCGGTAGGTTCAGGAGTGGTAATTATAAGAGGTATGTCCACACTCGAAGCAAGCATAATAGTTGTTTTATGAATACCGGGTGGTGTATCTATGATTACGTAGTTAAAGTTTTCCTCAGCAAACTCATGAAGCTTCATTATAATACTACTGAGTTGTGTTTTAGGAATATCCGCCAGCTGTTGAAAGCCGCTTCCGCCAGATATGAAATACAGATTTTTATTTACCTTTACCGGTAGTTCTTCTATGGTGGCGTATCCTTTAATTAAATCCACTAAATCCTTCGTGGGAGATATTCCGTACATCAGATGAATATTGCTTAGCCCCAGATCTCCGTCAAATATCAAAACCCTTTTTCCGTTTTCGGATAATATCTCTCCTAAATTAATGGCAATTAAAGTTTTCCCTACGCCGCCTTTACCACTGGAAATGGATATGTATTTTGTCTTTGCCCCTTTCCCAACTTTATGTTTAAGCAAGTTCAACTGATGATCTAACTTCATCTTCATCCTCTAAAATTAATCGGACTAAATAATCGTAATTTGCCATTACTATATCCTCGGGAAGGACTTGACCTGTTGTAAAGCAAAGTATAGGATACTGGGTTCTGTAGGCTACGTTTATTATACTCCCCGGATAAGGAGTTTCATCCAGTTTTGTAAAAATCAATCCTTTTATTGAGAACATTCCGAACTGCATTATCGCTTCATACATTACAAGTTCCGATAGATTGGCTGCTATTGTGAGGTAAGTATTTATATCCGATACCTTGAAGTAAGATTCTAATTCTTTTAGTCTTACTACGTCGTAATGGCTGCGTCCAGCGGTGTCTACCAGGATTACATCCCTATCATCCATCTCAAGTAGATGTATGTTGAAACTACGAGGAGAATCTGCCAATTTAAAGGGAACTTCCAATATCTCGGCAAAAGCTTTGAGCTGTTCAAAAGCACCCATACGGAAGCTATCCAAGGAAATTATTCCAACTCTTTTATTATTTTTCTTAAAAAGATATGCAAGTTTTGCTATTGTGGTAGTTTTCCCCACACCTGTGGGACCTACTAAAGCTACAACTTTAGGTGGATTTTCTAAGAAGTTTTCCTCAATTTTTAGATTTTTTTCTATACTTTTCTTTATAGCACTATAAGGTTCATCTTTAAAGTCGTATATCTTGTTATCCAAGTCATACCCGCAAGCTTCTTCTATAAGCTTTTCCGCTATTTCTCTATTTATATTCTTTATTATTAATCTTTCAAATATTCTACGTACGCGAGGTGAATACTTATCATCCTTTTTTAAGGGAACTGTTTCGTGTTTAGATTCATTGGTATTAAGGAGTTCATTCACTATTCTCTTGAGATTTGCTATTTCTTTTATCAACTCTTTTTCCCTTTCTATTCCCCTCCTGAAATCTTCTTCTTCTTGGATTCCGACTGTTACCTCAAGCATCTTCCTCGGGAAAATTGGAAGAAAGCCAAACCTTTTTTTCTTTATTATTCTTGAAGAAAGTATTACAGCATTCTCTCCGTATTTCTTTTCAAGTATCTCTATAGCTTCCTGTATAGATTGTACTTCCAGTTTTTCAATCTTCATCTATAATACCTAATATTTTTATATTAATCTGCTTTTCAAGTTCATTATAAGATAGAACTGCTAACTCTGAGAGGTATGGTTCTATAGTTCTTCTTATAAACCGCCTAACTTCTCCCGATGTAAGCAATACTGGCACAGCCTGATATTGGGTAAATTTTACAACTTCGTTTTTTATTTTTGAAAGGAGTTTGTTTAAAACAAAGTCTATGAATTCATCCTCTCTATTTTCTTTGAGGAAATGAATGAGCTTCGATTCAACTTTCGGAGATAAAGCTACTGCATAAAGGGTCCCGTTGGTCATATACATACGTGTAATCCTTTTTGAAAGAGCTTGTCTGACATATTCCGTGAGCAAATCAGGGTCTTTTGTTTGTTCTATGTAATCTGCAATAGTTTCCAGTATGGTAAGCAAATCGTTTACAGGTATGCCTTCTCTTAAAAGGTTTTGTAAAACTCTATGAAGCACCGATATAGGAACCTGTTCGGGAACTATTTCTTTTACAACCTTTGGATACTTTTTAGAGAGAAGTTCTACGAGTTCCATTACCTCGTTTCTGGTCAATAGCTCGTGGAGATTTCTTTTTATAATCTCCGACAGATGGGTGAT
>DQVZ01000102.1 GCA_015661465.1 Aquifex aeolicus | reverse complement strand
TAGGACATATCCAAAGGGGTGGTTCACCTACCCATTACGATAGATTGATGGGAACTAAGTTTGGGGTTGTGGCCTACGAGAGTTTAATTGCCGGAAAAAGGTCAGGCTTTGTAGCTTTTGAAAGGGGGAAGTTTTACATAGAAGATTTTGAAAAAGCTGAAGAGTATAAACCTATAGACAGGGAAGCCTATAGGCTTAACCTTAGGTTAGCTTTATAACAATGTTTACCGGATTGATTGAAGACTTAGGAAAAGTAATAGACATCTCAGTAAGCTTAAAGGGTGCAGAACTTGTAGTTGAAACTAAGCTGTCGGATATAAAGATAGGAGATAGTGTTGCCGTAAACGGAGCTTGTCTTACGGTGACAGAAATAAGAGGGAACAAGTATAGTTTCGACGTTTCACCCGAAACGCTGAAAAGGACTAATTTGGGACTTTTAAAGAGAGGTGATTATGTGAACCTTGAAAGAGCATTAAAAGTAGGAGATAGACTCGGAGGACATATAGTTCAAGGGCATGTGGATTTTACATCGAAAATAAAAGCCCTTAAGTTTCTCGGAGAACATTACGAATTAGTAATCGAAATACCAAATAATTGGGTATCTTACATTGTTGAGAAGGGTTCTATAGCGATAGATGGCATCAGTCTTACGGTGAACTACATACGAAACAATTCCGCTTATATAAATATAATTCCCCATACCTACGAAAGAACAAATCTTAGATTTCGTAAAAATGGTGATTGGGTAAACGTTGAAACGGACATTATCGGAAAATACGTAATAAATTATTTAAATACTTCCAGAAAAAAAGAAAATATCCTTGAAGAGTTTCTCAAGTGGTAATAGAAAACTTCGAGCTTATAAAATCTTAAAGGGAGGGAAAGATGAGAGAAATTAGGAAGGCAGTTCTTCCGGTAGCAGGTTGGGGAACCAGATTTTTACCCGCTACAAAAGCTATGCCTAAAGAAATGCTCCCCATAATAGACAAACCCATAATTCAGTTCATCGTCGAAGCATTAATTAACGTAGGTATTGACAACGTTATATTCGTAACAGGAAGACACAAAAAAGCTATAGAAAACCACTTCGATTACAACCACGAACTCGAAGAACACTTAAAAAAAGCGGGTAAAGAGAAATTTCTCAAGGAAGTAATACAGATAGCCAACATGGTAAACCCTATTTACGTTAGACAAAAGGAACAACTGGGCTTAGGACACGCAGTTCTTATGGCAGAACCCGCTGTTTCTAATGAACCCTTCCTTGTGGCTTTGGGAGATATAATCATCGAAAACGAAGAAGAAGAACTAAAGAAAATGCTCAAGCTTTTCAGAAAATACGGGAATTCAATAATTGCTCTTATGGAAGTTCCCGAAAGTGAGATACCGAAATACGGAATAGCAAAGGTAAGGGAGCTAGATAATGAAACCTTTATAATTGAGGATTTAATAGAAAAACCCTCTCTGGAGGAAGCACCATCAAACCTTGCTATAGTAGGGAGGTATGCCTTCACTCCCACGATATTTGAGAAACTCAAAGTTACTAAGCCCAGTAGAGGAGGAGAGATACAACTCACTGATGCGATGAAACTTCTA